>DATNOY010000687.1:0-3531 GCA_036703495.1 Coleofasciculaceae cyanobacterium | reverse complement strand
AAAAAGGATGCGGCTCAGCAAGGGGTGAGTCAGGCGCAGGCGAAGCTGGCTCAAGCCCAAGAGGGAGTGACCCGGGCGCAGGCAGAACTGGAAGCTACACGGGGTGGGCTCCAGAAGGCCCAAGCTGGCGGGGTGCAAACTCAGGTCGATCGCAGTCAATATGCGGCGGCTAATGCAGCGATCGCCCAAGCTCAAGCTAACTTAGCCGATGCGCAGCTGCAGCTTTCCTACACCAATATCACCGCACCCGAAGCCGGACATGTGGGACGTAAAACAGTTGAGGTGGGCAATCGGGTTCAGGCGGGACAACCTTTGATGGCCGTAGTGGGTGATAACCTGTGGGTCGTCGCTAACTTTAAGGAAACGCAAGTTAGGGAAATGCGCCCCGGCGATGCGGTGGAAGTAGAGCTGGATGCCTTCCCAGGACATCCGTTCAGTGGCCGGGTAGATAGCCTCTCGCCCGCATCAGGATCACAGTTTGCGCTGTTGCCGCCGGATAACGCGACGGGCAACTTCACCAAGGTAGTGCAGCGGATTCCCGTCAAGATTGCGCTTGATCCAGACAGCACCAAGGGCTATGAGTCGCGGATTACGCCAGGGATGTCTGCCAATGTCACAGTGGCGGTGAAATAGGAACGCTGGAGCTAAACCATTCAACCCCTTTTGGCTAAAACTATGCAGCGCGAAACGATTGTGATCTCCAACAGCAGCGCGATCGGGAGGCAGCTATGACTCGCGCCAGTCAAACTGACAAGATGAAGCAAGCTGCAGGGGCAGCGGCTCAGAATTCTCCCCCAGCTGCCCCCCCAACAATTTCCGTGAAGACCTGGATTGGTCTAATGGGAACGATGTTAGGGGCGTTTATGGCCGTCTTGGATATCCAGATTACTAACTCGTCTCTAAAAGATATCCAGGCGGCTCTAGGGGCAACGCTAGAGGAAGGCTCCTGGATTTCGACGGCTTATCTGGTTGCCGAAATTGTCGTGATTCCCTTGACCGGCTGGCTGTCGATGGTGTTTTCTACCAAGCGATACTTGCTGGTGAATGCGGCCCTATTTACCTTCTTCTCGATTTGCTGTGCCTGGGCGTGGGATCTCAATTCCATGATCGTGTTCCGGGCACTTCAAGGATTTACGGGAGGGGTGCTGATTCCAATGAGTTTCAGCTATATCCTCAGGAATCTACCGCCCGCCAAGCAGCCGATCGGTTTGGCGATGTTTGCAGTGACTGCCACCTTTGCTCCCTCCATTGGCCCAACCTTAGGCGGCTGGCTGACTGAGAACTACGGCTGGGAATATGTGTTTTACCTGAACGTGATTCCAGGTGCGCTGCTGATTTCTGCCGTTTGGTATGCCCTGAAGCTAGAGCCGATGCAGCTGAATCTGCTGAAGCAAGGCGATTGGGGCGGCATTGTGGCGATGGCGATCGGGCTGGGTTCGTTTCAGGTGGTACTGGAGGAAGGCAGCCGCAAGGATTGGTTTGAGTCCAGCTTAATCGTGAAATTGTCCGTGCTGGCTGCCATTTTCTTGACGATTTTCTTTTGGATTGAGCTGACCCGCAAGCGACCGTTTATTGAGCTGAAGCTGCTGATCCGGCGAAATTTTGGACTGGCAACGATCGTCAATGTAGCGCTGGGGATTGGGCTATACGGTTCGGTTTATATTTTGCCGCTATATCTGGCGCAAGTTCAGGGCTATAACGCCATGCAGATTGGCGAGGTGATTATGTGGGCTGGGTTGCCACAGCTATTTTTGGTGCCGTTTGTACCCAAGCTGATGCAGCGGATTGATATTCGGGTGTTGATTGGGGTAGGCGTCAGCCTGTTTGCCGTGAGCTGCTTTATGAACTCGCATATGACTAGCCTGACGGCGATCGATCAATTGCGCTGGTCGCAGCTAGTGCGGGCGATGGGTCAGCCGTTGATTATGGTGCCGTTGTCCTCAATTGCGACGACTGGAATTCCGCCCAATTTAGCAGGGTCGGCTTCGGGGTTGTTTAATATGATGCGAAATTTGGGGGGTTCGTTTGGGATTGCGGTGCTGGCAACGATGTTGAAAAATCGGGAGCAGTTCCATTCCAACCGCCTGGGTGAGTCGGTCTCGCTTTATAACCCAGCAACGCAACAGCGCTTAGATGACTTGACCCAGTTTTTTGTCAATAAAGGGGTAGATCTGACGACGGCGAAGAATCAAGCGATCGCTTCTCTGGACAACGTGATTCGGCGGGAAGCGTTTGTGATGGCGTTTAATGACTGCTTTTATTTCATTGGTGTGGCTTTACTGCTAAGCGGGATTGCGGTGATCTGTTTCCAAAAAGCCAAGGGCAGCGGCGCAGCTGGAGCCCACTAAGGAATCACCCAGACAGAATTTCCCAGTGTAAAATCGCTGGTGAAATCACCTGCGCAAACGCTCATGAAAATCTACCTCGCTGGCCCGGATGTGTTCTTACCCGAGCCGCTGAAAGCTGCCAGTGCCAAGCAAGAGATTTGTGCCAAATATGGTTTCGAGGGCATGTTCCCGTTTGACCAAGAACTCGACTTTTCCGCCCTCTCTGCTTTTGAAGCCGGTATGGCAATTTACAGAAGCAATGTGACGCTAATGGATCGCTGCGATTTGATTGTGGCGAACATGACGCCTTTCCGAGGTCCTAGTATGGACGTGGGCACAGCGTTTGAAATGGGTTATATGGCAGCCCAAGGAAAACCTGTATTTGGCTACAGCAATGATTGTCGAGTCTATGCCGATCGCGTCCCTGCCATTACGCCAGGATGGGATGAACAGGGGCAATCGATTGAGCCGTTTGAGATGCATGACAACCTGATGTTGGAAGGAGCCATCTACACCAGCGACGGTGCATTTCAGTGCGAACAGAGTGATCCAGCCAGCTACTACATTGAGCTAAAAGTGTTTGAAGCTGTGGTGCAGCTAGCAGCCGATCGATTGCTAAAGTAGATTGCTAAAGTGTAAAGTGCATTTAGCCGAGGCAGGCAACCGTGAAGACGCAAAAACCTAAGATTATTCTTGATACGGATCCAGGGGGCGACGATTCCTTTGCGTTTCTCTGGCTCATGAGTTTGGCGAAACGGGAACTAGCCGAAATCGTTGCGGTGACCAGCGTTGATGGAAATGTTCATGCTCGGCTAACGTTTGCTGGCTCCTGTAAGTTGCTGAAGCTGTGCGGTTTTGATGCGGTAGAAGTCGGACGGGGCTTAATTGGCGGCTCTGAAAGCGACGATGTGGAGGATGCCGGAGCAATCCACGGAGCAGATGGCATGGGCAATTTATCTCACACGCTACCCGATTCTGATCAGAGCTATGAATCAGCGCGTTATTCAGATGATCTTTTGATTGAAAAGCTAAAAGAACGTCCGGGAGAAATCACGATTATTGCGATCGGCCCGTTGACAAATCTGGCGGCAGCTGAACGAAAGCTGCCTGGCGTTCTCAATCTGGCAAAAGAAATTTTGGTGATGGGCGGAGCATTTCAAGTGCCGGGTAATATCACGCCAGCGGCAGAGTTTAATATTGCCTA
>DATNOY010000686.1:0-2926 GCA_036703495.1 Coleofasciculaceae cyanobacterium | reverse complement strand
TGCAGGAATGACACGCGATCGGGTAGCTCAAACTGCGTCAGCGGTCAGAGTTTTCCGGAGCTTAAATCAGGCAAAAAGCAAATCTGTATTACTCTCTGACACTCCTTTTTATGCGTCGGGGACTTATCCAGGTGGAACAGCGTTTAAGGGTGGTGTTTTGTTGCCAGATGGTCGAATCTTTTGCGTTCCTGCAAATTCGACAACTGCAAGAATTTACAACCCTGCTTCAAACACAACGACTACTCCTAGCGGCACGTATCCAGGGAGCAACGCCTTTGCTGGTGGCGTTTTACTTCAAGATGGACGGGTCTTTTGTGTTCCATTCAACGCGACATCAGCAAGAATTTACGATCCAGTAACAGATACTTTGATTACTCCTGGAGGAACATACCCCGGAGCAGCCACTTTCGCAGGTGGATGTTTATTGCCAGATGGACGAGTATTTTGTTGTCCGGCGGCTTCAACCACAGCAAGAATTTACGATCCAGTTTCGGATACCGTAACAACGCCGCCTGGAAATTATCCAACAAGCCTGCAAGGTACTGTTCTATTGCAAGATGGCAGAGCTTTTTGTGTCCCTCAAAACGCCGTTACTGCAAGAATCTACGATCCAAGAACCAACACAACAACAACCCCTAGTGGCACCTACCCCGGCAGCAATGCTTTTGTAGGTGGGGTTTTACTGCTAGATGGTCGTGTGTTTTGCGTACCGTTCGCTTCAAGTACAGCAAGGATTTACGACCCAGTAACAGATACGTTAATAACACCCTCCGGCGCATATCCCGGTGGCAGCGCTTTTATTGGTGGTGTCTTACTCCCTGACGGTCGCGTATTTTGCATTCCATACGGCTCAACCACAGCAAGAATCTACGACCCGATCGCAGATACCGTAATAACTCCGCCTGGTTCATATTTTGGAGGTTCGGCTTTCCATGGCGGCGTGTCAACTCTTGATGGTCGAGTGTTCTGTGTTCCGCGTGACGCTACTGGCGCTATTTTATTCGGGCAGTTTTCAAGCGGATTTCCTAAAAACGTGGCATTGTCGGCTTACTTGAACAAGTTCTAGCCGATCGCACTTCTCAACTTAAGATCTGCGACCCTATCCTTATAGGCAGCAATTTGCTTAGCGCGTTCCCGATCGCTCAGCCCTGCCAATGGATATCTAAATCCTTCTTCTGCAATCGTTTCAGGGTTAGGCGGATTGGTGAGGATTTCAATATTGTTGCGATCGCAGTAATCCTTAGTCACAGAAAAGCCAGTACAACGACAACCAAATCCGCAAGGAAGTCGGCACTTCTGCCAGAACGGGTCATATAGCGCGATCGCTTTATTATCCATCTTCTGATGGTTCAACCTTGGATTAGGAGAATCACGCCAACGCCATAGGACGTAAGGACGGCGATCGGCAACTTCCTGCATCTGCTGCCCGCGACCTGTGCCGTTAGCGCTGCGAATGTTGGTATCAAAGATGGTGTAGAGCCTGCGTTCTCCAGGATTCCAACCCTTGCGACCGATCAGCCGCCGCCATTGCCTCTGGAAAGTATCAAAGCTATTGCCGCTGGTCAAAGCTTGGTCAATCAACCACTTGGCATCTTCCAGGAAATCAGCGCGACTTACTTGGCTGATGCTGAATGCCCAATCGTGATAACCTTCCTCCATCTGTTTGTAGCTTTCAGCCGGGATAGCAAGCTTCTGTTTGAAGTATTCGATCGCTTCCTTAAATCCCAGTTTGAACCATTCAGGCTTTGGCGCATCTTCGCGGAAAGGTAGGGAATCGCTGAGAGAATCAAGCCTGCTGCCTTCATCTATGACTTGCGATCGCCCAACTAGGTCAGCCAACAGCATTGACTGATAAACAGCATCCTCAAACTTCTTGTCAGGAAGCATCTTGTACGCTGAAACTGGGTCATCGCTAAGTTCCTTCTGAGCATCTTCTAGAGAGGAGTGGGAGGATAGCCATGTCGCCATCGCCTTAGTCCATTGACTGATAGCAGGTTTAGATTGCTGCTGCGATCGCTCAATCAACGAATCAAGGTCGTCTGAGATCTCAAGTTGAGAAGTCGGCGCATCGACGCGGGCGGCAGGCTCTTCGCTGGACTCTTCCGGTTCGACTACCTTCTTCTTGCGCTTACTTCTACCGGCAGCTTTAGCAGCACACGCATTACAACCGCAGGAGTCGGTATGGTAGATTGCATCCTTGCGGTAAGCATCTAACTCAGATGGGTCAACCTGCTCGATCGCCCCAAACCTATCTGCGCCAGCATGGTAGATGTGAACACGCTTGACATCAGCAGGATTGGAATAGCCAAAGAAGTATTTGCGCTCGTCAAGCATTCCCGTTGCGGGGTCGCGCTGGGAAACGCGGTAGACTGGTGCATCCGACTGAGAGTTGAAATCAGGTGCAACATAAGCATCGATCGCCTTTCCATCTTCTGCCTGACCCCAAGTACGGTAGATGCGCCCATAGTGCGATCGCATAGGATTGCTGCCGGGGAAGCGCTGCTGCCCTGGACTATGAGTAATGCCGATGTCTAAACCATTCCACTTAATAACACCACCATCTACCCGGACTGAATCAGCGACATAGGGCGGTTCATTCTCAAATGGAGAGAGGGCGGCATCCGGGATAATCCAAAGACGACAGATGCCCTGCGGGTCGATCGCACCTTCGACAATGTGGCAACCGCCATCTTCGTAATGGATACAGTTATCACAGCGAATATCGCCAATCTGGTAGGGATTTTGCTCAGGCGGATAATAGCTTGCACCATCCGAGCCGATACTTTGGCTCCACTGCCCATAGTCGTCAACCGTTTTCATTTGGTGGACGTACTGAGCAAGTTGGCGATCGTTTAGCAGTTCAACCAATTCAGGCGGAACTTGAAAGGTTTGCAAACCCTCGATCGCAAACCTAGCCAACGATTGA
>DATNOY010000685.1:0-2978 GCA_036703495.1 Coleofasciculaceae cyanobacterium | reverse complement strand
TTACACCCCAGTATGATCAGACTGTAGAAAGTACGATCGCCAATGCCCAAACTCAAAGCAACTCCAGTGCTCGCACAGAAGTGGTGAATCAGGTCAATGTCCTGTTGCGCCATCTGGCAGGCATTAGTGAATCTGCCCAGGTTCCCGTTGAGCTGTATAACTCCAATGGTTCCAAGTTTGCCACCTATGCCCCAGATGTGTCGGGATATGTTACGAGATGACTCCCGTCCTAAAGCACCCGATCGGTGGATTATCACCAGCCCTTGAGACTGATAGGATTAACCCATGAATCTTCTCCTGGATTTGCCTCATGAAATCGGCTTTAGGATTGTGGATGGTGCCGATTGCTTCGGTTGTACTAACAGCAAGTTCGGCTCTGGCTGCTGATCGGGTAACAATTTCCTACGGGTTATTGGAGCGATCGATTTCCATCAACTCTCTAGACATCTACGCCAAAGAGGGTCGAATCACTGAAGATTTTGAAAAATATACTCGGTACCTCAATCCAGATCAGCTTTTGCAACTGCGCCAAATCCTGCTGGCAAAATCTGACCTTTCTTCAGTGGCCGTTTCCCAATTTTTGTATACCGACCAAGGCGAAGTGTTGCTCAATCGGTTGAGCGAAGTGATCCGGACAGAAACAAATTTGCCAGGGTTTTATGCCATTCGAGCAGCGCTGATTCTGGCGGCAGCAGAGCCTGACGGGTTAACGGTGGTTAATGTCCTGAAGCAGTTTCCCTTAACCAGCGTGCGGATTGACTTGGGTCGCAGCTTGAAGATTCTGGGCGATCTGGAAATACTCATCCGGCAAACCCAGAATGCCATTGCGCTGATTCAGCAGCAGGCCGCTTTAGAGGCGCAAGATGTGGCGTCTGTCCCCCTGCTCACGTTGCCCGATCTGCGATCGCCAGGCTCCTTTACCTGGGATACCTATACGCTGCAACTGCGCGATCGCAAGCGCGATCGGGCCTTTCCAGTAGATGTGTATGTGCCCAAGACAGGGCATCCGGCTCCTCTGATTGTCATCTCCCATGGATTAGGTTCCGATCGCAGTTCTTATGCCTATCTAGCTCGGCAGTTGGCTTCTTACGGATTGGCTGTGGCTGTTCCCGAACATCCGGGTAGTAATACGAATCAGCTGAAAGCCTTGGTTTCGGGCAGAGCCAACCAGGTGACAGAACCGGCTGAATTTATTAACCGACCGTTAGACATCAAATTTCTGCTGGATGTACTAATGCGCAGATCTCGCAATGACCCGCGTTTTGCCGGACGGATTGATCCGCAACAGGTAGGAGTTGTGGGGCAATCATTTGGCGGCTACACGGCACTGGCATTAGCAGGAGCCCAGCTAGACTTTACACAATTGATTGCCGACTGCGCTCCCACCGATACGTTTAATCTGTCGCTTTTGCTGCAATGCCGGGCCACCGAATTACCCCAGCCTATCCCAGATTTACACGATGATCGGGTTAAGGCCATCATTGCCATTAATCCGATTGGCAGCAGTTTGTTTGGTGAACAAGACTTTGCCAATATTCAAATCCCGGTGATGTTGATCAGCGGTGGAGCCGATACGGTTGCGCCTGCTTTGTTAGAACAAATTCGGCCGTTTACCTGGCTGCAAACCCCCGATAAGTATCTGATGCTGATCACGCGTGGCACTCACTTTTCCACGATCGATGTTCCTAACCCAAATGACAAAGTTTTAGCTTTGCCACCCGATATTGTTGGCCCAAGCCCCGAGTTAGCACACACTTACCTAGAAGCCATCAGCGTTGCTTTTTTTGGCACCTATGTAGCCAATCAGTCCCGGTATCGTCCCTACTTAAGATCGGCTTATGTCCATCTGTTAAGCCAACCTGCGTTGCCTGTAGACTTAGTGCAATCGCTCACCCCTGACCAACTTGCCAAAGTAGAGCGAGGACAAACCGCTGAAGCGATCGCTCCGGATTTTAATTCCAATACCTGGACAGGCAGTCAACCGTAAGGTGGCTTTAGCTACAATCCATCATTATTTCAAAAAATATCGGTCGCATGATCAATTTGAATCTGTGTGAATTGAAAAAAAGTTAAAGACGGCACACAAATTTACAATCAATCGCTGTATACCCAATACATCAACTCAATTCGATAGCCTGCAATCTGCCACTAAGGCATGTTCGATAGCTGTAGTCATGAGACTGAAAACATTTTTGTGACTCACAAAAACATCTCTGTCCTAACCCCTATGAACACAGTGATATAGTGCTATGCACCCATTAGGACAAGGAGGTGTGGGGGCTGCGCCCCGTCTCATCTGGATGAGGACTGCTATACAACAGAGCCTGGAACTGTAGTCTCTCTAATTGAACTTCAGGATGTATTGAGGGTAGGAACATGTCACAGGTTGAACTTCAATCACCACCAGGGCATGAGATTGCCCATGTTTCCGAAAAGCTATTGTATGGACTGAATGATAAACCTTCGGTTAAAGATGCTTTGTTTGTTGCAATGCAACATGTTTGTGCAATCTTTATTCCGATTGTTACGCCTGGGCTGCTGATTACAGGTGCCTTGGGGCTAGACCCCAGTAAGGCAGCCTACATTTTGGGGATGTCTCTGTTTGTCTCGGGGTTGGGGACTTTTATTCAAGTCCATCGACTTGGGCCAATTGGTTCGGGTTTACTCAGCGTCCAGGGAACCAGTTTTGCGTTTGTTACGCCGGTCTTAGCTGTGGTGGCGGAGTCGTTGAAAGCCGGTAAAACCCCTGAAGCAACCCTGTCATTAGTATTGGGCTTATGCTTCTTTGGCTCATTTATTCCGATTATCATGAGCCGGTTTTTGCACCTGACGCGGAAGATTTTCACGCCGTTGGTGACAGGAACTGCAGTCACTCTGATCGGGCTATGCCTGATTAAGGTGGGCATGTTCTATATGGCAGGTGGGGGCAAGGCGATGGCGATCGCTGCAAAAAATCCTGAAAGCCCCTTAGCGTTTGG
>DATNOY010000684.1:0-3335 GCA_036703495.1 Coleofasciculaceae cyanobacterium | reverse complement strand
CTGCGAATATGCCAAGTTGATTGAAAAGGGCCAGCTGACTCAAACGTTGCGAAATCCTAATTACCGCGCCACAACGCCCCAGTTTTGGCATAGCCTCAGCCGGGTGGGCAATGATGCCACCTGGCAAATGTATGGTACGCCCTACTGTGGCAAAGGTGAACCTAACCAGGCGATTCGGGTAGGGCATGGTTCACCGGTTTGTGTGTTTGACAATGTAGAAGTGTTTGGAGGTGGAGTATGAAGCTGATGGAACCTGCAATTCTAGATACCACCGATCAGGAAGCCACCTTTAACCGCTTAGTCGATACATTGCTTGCCGAGTTACAGCCCCCTGAACAGGTAAAGCTGGAACTAACCGGGGAGCAAAGTCAATTTGTCCGGTTTAATAATGCAAAAGTTCGGCAGGCCGGCTGCATCAACGATGGTGAACTGACGCTGACCCTCATGGGCGATCGCCGTACTGCTTTCCAAAGCTTTCCGTTTACAGGCGATTGGGCAACAGACTGGCAGCAAGCCCAAGCGGCGCTGGAAAATCTGCGTCAAGAAGTTCCTCAGTTGCCAGAAGATCCCTATTTGGTGTTGCCAGAAGGGAGCGCCACCAGCCGCGATGTCCATACCGGCAAACTGTTGCGACCAGAAGCTGCCGCTGCCGCGATCCTGCCAGAAGTAGCAGGGTTAGATTTTGCAGGCATTTATGCTGGCGGTTCGTTGATCCGGGCTTATGCCGACTCTGTGGGACAAAAGCATTGGTTCACTACCGAATCTTTTTCGCTAGATTATTCTCTGTTCACAGCCGACGGTCAAGCGGTAAAAGACACCTTTGCCGGCAATGAATGGGATGCCGCCTCTTATGCGGCCAAATTGTCTGACTCCAAGCGGCAGCTAGAGCGGCTATCGCGATCGCCCAAAGCTGTGCCCCGTGGCCAATACCGCACTTATTTAGCCCCTGCTGCAGTGGCCGAACTGCTGAGTATGTTTTCCTGGGGCGGCGTCAGTGAAGCGTCTTTGCAGCGAGGTGGCAGTGCCTTCAACTTGCTGCAACGTGGAGAAAAACAGCTTTCGACTGCCTTTAGCCTGACGGAAAATTTCCGGCGGGGACTGGTGCCTCGCTTTAACGGCTGGGGAGAAATTGCGCCGGTTGAACTGCCGATCATTCAATCAGGCCAGCTCGTGAATACGCTGATTAACTCTCGCACCGCCAAAGAATATGGCAAAACTGCCAATGGAGCCAACGGAGGGGAATCGTTGCGATCGCCTGAGATTGCAACAGGCGATCTGCCCGCAGCCGATATTCTCAAGGCGTTAGATACGGGGTTATATCTCTCTAATCTGCATTATCTCAACTGGAGCGATCGCCCCACCGGACGGATTACGGGCATGACTCGCTACGCCTGTTTCTGGGTTGAAAATGGCGAAATTGTCGCACCTATCGAAAATCTTAGATTCGATGAAAGTCTTTATCGCTGCTTTGGTGAAAGCCTAGACGCGCTAACGAATTTCCAGGAATTTATTCCTGAAGTCGGCACCTATGATCACCGATCCCTGGGTGGAGTTTGGGTTCCAGGAGTTCTGTTGAAGGAGTTTACCTACACGCTTTAGAACGGCTCATAGCGATTTCTGATGTTGCAAGCCTTGCTCCTCGAGGCTTGCAACATCTCATCTAGCTTTAGTTGGGCACGAAGCGCTATATCTCTAGAAACCGGATTTCTGTATAAGCCTTGCCGAAGGACATCAAGTAAAAGACCTGAAGTCAAGAGATTACAGCGGCATGGAATATCCTAGGGCTGCTTTCACTTTTGCCAGAGTTGGCTTGGCGATCGCCTCAGCTCGCTCTCGCCCCTGCTGCAAGACGCTTTCCAGATAGCCCGACTCAGCCCTAATTTCGTGGTATTTATCCTGAATCGGCTTAAGGGCAGCAACCACCGTTTCCGTAAACAAAGGCTTAAATTGTCCCCAGCCCATATCGGCACATTCCTGGGCAACGGCTTCCTTGGTTTGATTGGACAAAATCATGTAAAGCGTCAGCAAATTGCTGCATTCGGGGCGATCGGTATCAAACGTCAATCCCCGCACAGAGTCGGTTTTACAGCGCTTAATTTTCTGTTGAATCAAATCTGGCGGATCAAGCAAATTAATCCGGCTCATTTCTGATGGGTCAGACTTCGACATTTTGCGAGTTCCATCCGTCAGGCTCATGACTCGGGCCCCTTCCGGCCGAATAACAGGCTCAGGCAGCTTCAAGACGGGTTTTTCCTCAGTGCCATACAGGTAGTTTAACCGGGCAGCAATATCTCGAGTTAGCTCTAGATGTTGCTTTTGGTCTTCGCCAACGGGCACTTTATCAGTATCGTAGAGCAGAATATCAGCTGCCATCAGCACCGGATAATTCAACAACCCCGCACCTACGTTTTCTCCCTGCTTAATTGCCTTTTCCTTAAACTGCACCATATCCTGCAGCCAGTTGAGCGGCGTGATGCAGTTGAGCAACCAGGCCAGTTCGCTATGGGCAGAAACATGCGACTGAACAAAGATGCTGGCATATTCTAGCTCAATGCCGCAAGCCAAGTAGAGTGCCGCTACGCTGTAGGTATCTGCTGCTAAAGCCGCTGGATTGTGGGACACCGTAATGGCGTGTAAGTCAACAACACAAAAGAAATTTTCGTAATTGCTTTGTCCCTCTACCCAGTTGCGGATGGCTCCTAAATAGTTGCCTAAATGCAGATCCCCCGTCGGCTGAATTCCAGAAAAAATGCGTGGCTTACCCATAGGTTGTAACTGAACTCCCAGTAACTGAACGGCCAACAGAGACTTGCTTCACTATATTTTGCCTGAGATCTGCAGCTTGCTTAAACTGCTTCGATACTGCTTCGATACTGCTTCGAGCCAGTGGCTAAAGCCTGGCCCACTGACCTGCCTGATCGATCGCCCCGTCAGCCTCTAATTCGACCGATCTGATTGGACAGGCTCTGATTCAGCAGGCTCTTATCCCAAAGATGCTAATTCGGGTGATTCTAGCGCGTTTAAGCAGTCAAATCCTAGCTTGATGCCTGGACTTTTAGAGAATCTATCAGAGAATCTATCGGATGACCGAACCCCATTTTAACTTTTTTCAACTATAGTTTAAGGAATGTAACA
This sequence comes from Coleofasciculaceae cyanobacterium, assembly GCA_036703495.1. Lineage (GTDB taxonomy): Bacteria > Cyanobacteriota > Cyanobacteriia > Elainellales > Elainellaceae > Drouetiella. The sequence continues at coordinate 200 of DATNOY010000684.1, read as the reverse complement.
GACAGCGCTACATTAGTGGTAGAGCTGCCAGCCCCTTCAAAATTGAGGCTTTACTGTATGGCTCAGATAGTTTCCAGCGATGCGATCGCCCAATTGCAAGACTGCCTTAGCTTGGCTGTGGATCTGGTGCATCATGCCGAAGCTACCGAAGCTTTTTCTCAGCTTCAGTCCCGTTTAGTCGAGGAAAATCCACTCGCTGC
>DATNOY010000683.1:0-6711 GCA_036703495.1 Coleofasciculaceae cyanobacterium | reverse complement strand
GACGGCAGCGCGCTTTGGGCAAACCTTAGCAGATTCTGACGGCATCATCAAAAAGCTGATTTCGGTTCATGCTGCCCCGATCGCCAACTATTTTGCAGCACTCAAAAGCTATCTGCCTGCCGATTCTCACTGTGTTCTGCTGATGATCGCCGAACCATGTCTGGAGCCATTCGGCGAACTGGTCAAGCAGTTTAACGGCACCGTTTGCTATCAAAAAACAGCGCAGGAAGCCAGCAAAGGACTGATGCTAGCTGAATACACCTGGAACCACACAACACTGCATGCCCGTAGCGTTGATCCGACGTTGACATATCTCCAAACCCTATTCCCGCCCGATAAAACGCTCAAGCTGCTAGAGCATATGTATCACCACTTTGGCGATGAGGTGATGCTGCATTTAGAGTTTCTGCGGGCAAATGGCTCAGCACTGCCCGCTGCTTTGCAAATCGTTCGCTATAGCACGCCCGAACGGCTGCAGGAAATTATCAAATATCACGAAGACAACGGCGCTTTTATTGCTAATCCGCATACCTACATTTTGGAAGACGGTGGCCGCAAGACGATCGATCCGATTCAGCTGCAGTTCAAAGAAAAGGTCGATCCTTACGGACTGCTGAACCCCGGCAAAATGAAGGCTTGGGATCAGCGCTAGGTTCGCCCAGGGAAGCCAGGGGACTCCTTAAGTAAAGAGTTCCGCTGCCTCTCACCAGGGTTGATAGAGTGGAACCATAGTTTGTGATTCTGCTCATGACTGCCGATGTTCTTATGAGCTTACCCAGCTTCTCCTTAGCCTTTGGAATCTTATTGGGTATCGTCTATCTAACAGCTTGTGCATTTTTGTACTTCTGGCAAACGCGCATGCTGTTTTTTCCCTCTGCTCAGATTCAGACAACCCCAGAGGTGTTCCATCTGGACTATGAGGAAGTCTGGATTACGGTACAGCCAGGGGAGTGGTTGCATGGCTGGTGGATTCCTGCCGAGTCACCCCAGGCACCTGTTGTGCTGCATTTTCATGGCAATGCCATCAATATTGGTGCCAATGTTGATCAAGCCGATCGCTTTCACCAGCTGGGTTTGTCGGTGCTGCTGATGGACTACCGGGGCTATGGACAAAGCCGGGGCAAGTTTCCCCATGAGAAGCAGGTGTATGCAGATGCCGAGATCATGTGGAATTATTTGACGCGCGATCGGCAAATTCCGCCCCAACAGATTGTGTTGTTCGGGCATTCACTAGGAGGGGCGATCGCCATTGAACTAGCCATACACCATCCCCAGGCAGCTGCGTTAATTGTGGAAAGCTCTTTTACCTCAATCCGGCACATGGTCGATCGCACCATGAACCTGAGTTTCTTTCCAGTCAATCTGCTGTTGACGCAGCACTTTAATTCCATCGATAAAGTCAAGGCGCTGCAAATGCCTGTTTTGTTCATTCACGGCACAGCCGACACCCGCACTCTGCCTGACATGACCGAGGACTTATATGCAGCCGCGCCGCATCCTAAACAGCTTTATCTTGTCCCGGTAGCGGCCCATAATGACGTAGCGATGATCGGCGGCGATGCCTATCTCGCCGTTGTGCAAAAGTTTTTGCACCTGAGCGATTCTCAATATCGGTGGTAGGAGACTTGTAATCCCATAACATCTCAATCTTCTCCATCTCTGGTGGAGCGGCTATCTTGTCCGCCCTTGATGTTGCCCACCTTATAATGACTGAGCGCAAGATGCCACCCCACAAAAAATTGGACTTGATTAAACCGCAGATCCCTAGAGCATCTGCTCTGCAGGGAAACTGAGTTTTTAAGTACTCCACTCCATAGAAATTTTTAACGAAGTGAAGTACCGATGATTTTTGCAAGCCTCGCTTCGCGAGGCTTGCAAAAATCATTGAGTTCCAGTCAAGCGTGAAGCGCTAGAGATAATCTAATGAATGGAAATCGCCTGAGAGCTAACGGCTAGAGCAGGTTCTACCAACAGCGTGATATTCTGCCGCCCAATGACGTGAACTATTTCACCCGGATGCAAAGTGATGTCGTGATCGCAACGGGCAAACCACCAAGAACCTTGAAACTTGATCCGCCCAGTTCTATAGGGATGAATGGTTGTAGCTACGACTGCTTTCTGTAAATTAAAGGCTGTCATTGCAGGTTTCTCCATAGCGGACTTTGAAAAGGGATAACGTGTTCAATCGGTAGATCCTTCAACAGGCGATCGCTCCCCCTAATGAGGATGAACGACTCGAAGGCCGCAGCCGAATAACGTTCACGTCTCACACCCCATGAGTTAACCGTTCCCGTGATTCTACGTAATCTGGATCTACTAGATGATCTAGAAGGATTACGTATATGAAACTGTATCACAGTGTAATACAACTGTAAATACGATTGATATCACCCGGAGTGGGGATTTCTGCAGCTTATCGGGGCAGCGGCGACGTAGAATCCGCTTTTCGGCGGCTACTTTAGCTGCCGAAATGAATTTATGATGAAGAGTAGCGCTGATGCCTGCTAATGGGTTGATTCTTGAGCGGATAAGTTCTTACAATTGGCAAGTGTGGGTTTGATGTACTGCAGTTGTACATCATATGTAGAGTTTGGGGACGACATGAGCAGCAGAAAATTGGTCAGCTTCCGGCTTCCAGATAACCTAATGGACAGTCTTAGACAGACCGCTGATCAGGATGGTATCTCGGTGACAGAGTTAGTCTGTCGGCTATTGTGGCAAGGGCTTCAAGAAAAAGCAGCCCCTCGCGAAACAGTAGACGATCGCATTGCTTCCCTAGAAGCCGAAATTCAAGAACTGCGCCAAGTGCGATCGCCCGTTGCTCCCCCAACCCCCCTGTATGCGCTACTGACGCAAAGCTCGATCGCTCAAGACAGCAGTCTAGAAATGCGAACCCGCCTGACGCGCCTAGAACAGATGATGGAAACGTTAATTACGCAAAATACGGCTACTCAAAACGGGTCTCAGTCGTATCCAGATGAATGAGAGACTGCTTTGAGGGCAATCCTCAATTTTCAACGGGTTTCCACGAGTTTGCCCAATGTCCCCACGGCGCATCACCGCTCTCCTAACGGCTAACGTTTTTCAAAACGGACTATCGCGACATGAAGAGTCCTGGCGGCTCTACACGAACCTCCTGCAGCGGCTCTCTTCCGAATCGGTGAGTGGCGGGGTGCAGTGGTCAATGTCGCAGCTAGATTATGATCTAGCCTTCGGACTGTGGGATTTATATCAATTGGGTGGCACGATCGCCTGTCAGTCCGCTTGTCATCAGCTTCAAACCCTGGTGCACGTCTGCGCGATCGATGCCCAGATTTTAGAAAATTCTGGCTGCTATCGGCTGAACTTTTACGATGCCATCCGGCTAGCTTGTGCCCTGGATCATAATTTAGATGCGATCGTTACCTGGGAACCCCGCCAGTTTGTCTTGCGCGACCAAGAACTAGATGAGTTGCAGCAAAATGGCTATTTTGATATTCATCTAGACACAGAGTTAGCAGAGGATAAAACTGTCGCTATTCAAAGCGTTCGTGTTTTTTCAGTCCCAGCGTTTTTCATTCATCTAGAGCATTTGCAGCCGCAGCATGCCGAAGAACACCAGCTGGGTACTTTTTGCCTGGAAAAGCTCAAGATTGACACGGACGAGGAAGGCAACGACATCCAGGCGACTGTAACAGTCCGCAATCCCAAAAATGAAGTAATCCAAAGGGTTGCCTGCTCTAGTACTCCCTGCGGTGCTATCTATGGGGCGATCGATCAATGCGTGGATCAGGATATATTCATCCCGCAGCGGCAACTGATCCGCATCACCATTCCGGATACCTTAATTGAAGGGGTTGGCGCTGCCGTTGAGGTGCGAATTAGCGTTGAGTGCGATCGGCACATCTTCCGCGCCAGCGCCCACAGCACCAACATGTTCTGGGCCTTGGGTAAAGCCTATATTGATGTGATCAACGAAATCTGCGGCAGCCTTAAGCAGGTCTAAAGCTGGCTAGATCGACTCCTGAGCAGGCTTCCTGAACACCATCAGGTGTTGCTGCGGCAAAAGATCTTGAGTTTCTTGCCAGGTGAAGCCGATCGCCCGCATCTCTTTTTTGACCTGCCGCTGAGTCATTTTGTGGAGTCCCTTAATGGGAATCAGCGGATTTTCGCCACGATATTCCAGAAGGACGACTCGCCCATTCGGCTTCAAGGCTTGAAAAACGCCTGTCATCACTTCCTGAGGATATTCAAACTCGTGGTAGGCATCCACCAAAATGGCCAGATTAATGCTGTTGGCAGGCAGGTGAGGATCAGTAGCGCTACCCAAAATCGGCTCCACGTTAGTGATTTGCGCTTCCTGTTTCAGAAAATTGAGAATGTCAATCATTTCGGGCTGCACATCCACCGCAAACACTTTGCCTTCAGGCACCAGCCGACTGATGCGAAAGCTAAAGTAGCCGGTTCCAGCTCCAATATCGGCAACGGTATCATTAGGCTGCAAATTTAGAGCCGCGATCGCCGCTTCTGGTCTTTCCTCAAGCTCCCGACTTGGTCGCTCTAGCCAGCCTGCCCCTTCATGCCCCATCACCTGAGCAATCTCTCGGCCCAGATAAAATTTGCCAATGCCGTCAGGATTATGAAATTTGTGGGTTTGATAAGGGGTGGAATTGCCCAGGAGCGGGGCGATCGGTAACGTACAAGCCGTGAGGGCAAGGAGGCTAATCAGGAGAATCAGCGATCGCAGCAGAGATTTCAGCATTTAGTTAGGTGCAGTAAACGGAAGGACTCGGAATAGAATAAGTCTTGCTGTTTCAGTAGGAGCCCGCCAAGCTTATGGGTGAACTTTATTTGATTCGGCATGGCCTGGCCGAGGAGCGGGGAACCTACGCTAACGATGAGGAACGTCCGCTCACCGATGCAGGGCGTAGCAAAACCAAGCAAGTAGCCAAGCGGCTGTATGAGTTAGGCATCCGCCTGGATCTGATCCAGACTAGCCCGTTGGTGCGGGCTCAGCAAACTGCTGAAATTCTGCAGGCTGCTCATTTGAGCCATCAGCTGGAAACCTCTAGCGATTTAGCCCCCAACGGCAATTTTGAGACTTGGGTTAAAGGATTACAGCCTTGGCAGGCGCAGGGCAAAACATTGGCGATCGTTGGACATGAACCCAACTTAGGCGAATGGGCAGAATGGCTAATTTGGGGTAAAGTCCGGCATCAGCTGATTGTCAAAAAAGCGGGCGTGATTGGCTTACTGCTTCCCAAAAGCGGCTCGCCAATCGGTAACAGCCAACTTTTTTGGTTGACCCCGCCCAAGTTGTTGCTCTAAGGGTTTGCCGCAAAGGAGCGTCAGGCTGCCGCTTTTTGTGCCGCTTTATTCGCTAGCGGATTTGGCGATCGCACCCAACTGCAAGCCGGGCGGGTAAGCCCCTTCTTCTTTGATGCGTTTGATCATCTCCTCGGCAGCCGGAATGTTGAGCTTGTTGGCTAGTGCCCGCACAATATCACCGCGATCGATGACGCCAGCCACCGCGCCTGCGGGAGATAGCACCGTAATCCGTCGTAATTCTGGAACTTCCAACCGTTCGATCACATCCTTAAGCGGCGTAGATTCAGATACCGCCGGAATGTCCGCCAAAGGATGCACAATGCTATCTAAGGTTTGAGTTTCCCAAAGGCTGCGCTCCACTGCCCGCAGATCTTCTACCTGAACTAAGCCCCGGTAGCGCCCGTTAGCAGCCGCATAATAAACCGCGGGTTGCGCTTCGCTGAGCAAATATTCATCGGCAAACTGCCGCAAGGTCATCTCTGCATCGACCACACGGAACTCTCGCGTCATGGCCGCTGCGGCCGTCATCTGCATCAAGGTTTGCTGTAAGTCGGTAATGCCTAAATAAGCGCTGGCATTGCGAACTCCAAACCAACCGATCATGGCAATCCACAGAAAGCTAAATCGCAAGGAAGTGATATACGCCGTGATGCTTAAGATAATGGCAGCCCAACCTAAGACTTGCCCGGCTCTGGCAGCCCAGCGGATGCCCTTCAGTCGGCTACCCGTCGCTTTCCAGATGGCGGCTTTTAGCACTTGTCCACCATCTAGGGGCAAGCCCGGAATCATGTTGAACAGAGCCAGGACAAAGTTAATGCCTGCTAAGGTGTCGAGTACAGCGATCGCTGGCTCCGGCAAAGGCAACCCATAGCGAATCAGAGAAAGCCCAACAAATAAACTAAAGCTAACGGCCGGGCCAGCAATGGCCACCTGAAAAGCCTGACCTGGCGTTTTAGACTCCTGATCAATTGAAGCAATCCCACCAAACAAAAACAGGGTAATGGAAGTGACGTGAATCCCTTGGGAGCGGGCCACCAGGCTATGACCCAGTTCATGCAGCAACACCGATCCAAACAGCAACACCGCCATTGCAAAACCCGCAAGCCATGCCCAGCCTGCCCCCCAACCCTCTTGCTGCCAGTCTGACCCATAGAGATAAGTCACTAGCAGCAAGATGAAAAACCACGACGGATCTAGCAGCAGCGGAATGCCGAAGATCGTACCAACGCGCCAACCCGATCGCATGAAGAGTTCCCTACCGGTCTGAACTTCTCAATTGTACCGAGTCTGAAGCAGGCTGTCTGTCAGGCAAGGGGGTGCAGGCTCTTGCTAAGCAGCAATGGGGCTCAAAGTACTCCTGCGTTGCTTAGCCCCAGAATCGCGCCCGTGCCCAGCAAATGTCCA
>DATNOY010000682.1:0-6464 GCA_036703495.1 Coleofasciculaceae cyanobacterium | reverse complement strand
AGGATGGAGAATAAACGACCCGGATTAGCAACTCAATGGTTCCGAAGGGATTAATTTGTTGTAATGATGAATAAAATTCCAAATCGCGCTAATAGGATTCTCCAAGTTCTTGGAGAAGGATAAAGTTTTTCTCATCAAGCGCGACACCCGTTTCTGAGCATAGTGTTAAACCGTTCAATATAGCGGGTCAAGCCGCTTTCTTGACCCACTGCAAAATGATGGTTACTAGACAAGACCGTTGGGTAAGCTTCCCAGCAATCGGTGTAAATCACAGCGCATTGGCGGTCCGGCATTGACTCCCACACCCCCTTGCCGCATTCCCAGAGCGATCGCCCATGTAGCAGCCAACGATCTTCACGGGTTGCCACACCCAAGGCCAGCCACACCCACTGCTGGTTGCCCTGATGATCGACGAACGACCCTGACTCATCCATCTGAACGGCAAGCTTCCCTTTGCTTTTGGGTTGCACTTGCACCGCTCCCCAAAACCAAAAACTAGCTGCAATCGATCATTAGAAGTCTTGATTTGAACTGTTCCCTTGGAAGACCTTCGCTGATTAAGCTTGGAGTGCATAGCAGTTTTGGGATAAAAGCTATGCTTCTACCCCAATAATTTGTCAAAATTACCTTAAAAACACCCAGATTCAGATCTGATGTACTGATTTTCTAAGCAGTGCTACGAGAGGGGACTGAATGCAAAAATCCTAAAACCAGTTGATTCCAGGCATTTTGAGGTTGAAGCGGGTGATGAGACTCGAACTCACGACATTCAGCTTGGGAAGCTGACGTTCTACCACTGAACTACACCCGCGTTGCACTCTTTAGCATAACGTATTTAACGTATTTACAGCCATTATGAGCTTTACAGGATTTTACACACAGTTGAGCGAACTCACATCAAAATCGTTCTACGCTCACATCTTCTGACCTAGGACTGCGATAAGGTACAAAGAGTGCCAGATCTGGGCACTCTTTATCATAAGGAACATCTTATAGAGAACATCTATGGAAAACGCAGCGCCCGATAAGCGATCGCATCTTTAACCCATGGGCTGTTCTTTTTAGCTCAAGGCTGATTAGGATAGGGGCAGGTCAAAACTTGTATTGCCATGGACATTTACAAATAAGCCACTAGTCTAGAGTTTGGAACAAAAATTACCGATATTGCCTTGGGTTACTAGTGCATCGGGTTGGTGCGAGTCCCTAATTGATTTTCACCCCCCTTAATTCAAGTGAGGGAGTCCAGAATGTATAACGCCACTGAACTTTTAATTGACGATTTCGTGCGACAGCTGAAGGAAGGCTATCACCGGACTTACGGCGGCTGGAAGCATGACTATGAGGATATTATTGGCTGGGTTGGGGCGATGGCGCTGGAAAACATTGCCAATAGCGATGCTCTGTATCACAACGTTGAGCATACAATTTTGGTTACTTTGGTGGGGCAGGAAATCCTCAGAGGACGGCATATTCGCGAGGGTGGCGTCTCCTGCGAAGATTGGCTGCACTTTATTATTGCGCTGGTCTGCCACGACATTGGCTATGTCAAAGGGGTTTGTCGCAACGATCGCGAGGGCTGGTATGACCGGGGCAATGGCGAAATGGTCTATCTCCCTCCAGGCTGCTCAGATGCTAGCCTAACGCCCTATCATGTCGATCGCGCCAAGCTCTTTGTGGAAGAGCGGTTTGGAGGACACAGCTTGATTGATGCCATCCGGGTGAAGCAAAACATTGAGTTGACCCGCTTTCCGGTTCCCAATGCCGAAGATCATCAAGATACGGTGAACTACCCAGGTCTGATCCGGGCTTCCGACTTAATTGGTCAGCTGAGCGATCCGCGCTACCTGAAGAAGATTGGGGCCTTGTATTACGAGTTCGAGGAAACGGGGGTGAATAAAGCGTTGGGTTATCGTCATCCTGGAGATCTGCGGAAGAATTACCCCAAATTTTATTGGCACGGCGTGTATCCCTATGTCAAAGATGGACTGCGGTACCTGGAGCTAACTCAGCAAGGTAAACAGGTGATCGCCAATCTGTATTCCAATGTGTTTGTCGTGGAGCATGAGCCGACGGGTTCAGACTACCAGCCGGAGACCGAGACCGTCGCCGTGCAATCATAAACGCTCTGTAACAGCAAGCGATCGCCCGATCTGAGAAGCACAGAGCATTCTGGCAGGATTGGCAGGGATCTGGTCAGGGATCTGGTCAGGATATCGTCTTCTCGCCTGCCTGACCCTAGCCTGGCTCCAGCCATTCCTCATCTCCCACCTACCCCCAAAGCCCACCAAACCCATTGCGCCTGCTAGACTCGCTGTGGAACAGAGCAGTTTACCGATTTCAGCCAGTGAAGCGATCGCTCTGCGTCAAGAGCTAGAAAACCTGATAGGCCGGTTTGAGAGCGCCCTGTTGGCAGCAGATACCCTGGCAATGAATGCTGCCCATATAGAAACGGCCAATCCCAGGCTCAATTTGCAAGCCATTGCTCCAAAAGGATTGCAGACAGACCCAGACAACCGACCAGTGGTGCTCAACGCCCCCTCTGCGAACGGATTTACCTCTGCGGACAGATTTACCAATGAGACCCTCCAAAAAGCCCAAGAAGACTTGGCTCAGTTCTTGCGGCTCGTGCATCAACGTAAGTATGCAGCAGCACGGCAGCAGTGGTTGGCAACACGGCAGCTCCTATGGGATCACTTTCCGACCGATCGCCCCTTAGCCCCGTCTGAGATTCGGGCCATGTGGCTCGATCGAGGCACGATCGTCCAAGCCGGATCGCAGCAACAGCTGGCAAAAATTTTCGATCGGTTGGCAGCAGCGGGCATCAATACCGTTTTTCTGGAAACCGTCAATGCAGGCTACCCTATCTATCCTAGCCAAGTAGCCCCGCAACAAAATCCGCTGATCCGCCAGTGGGATCCCCTCCAGGATGCGGTGGCGCTTGCCCATGAGCGGGGTATGGAACTGCATGCCTGGGTGTGGGTATTTGCGGTGGGCAACCAGCCCCATAATCTGCTGGTCAATCTGCCGTCAGATCATCTGGGGCCGATCCTATCAGCGCATCCCGATTGGGCAAATTGTGACCATCGTGGTCAGATCATCCCAGCTGGACAAGACAAGCCATTTTTAGATCCAGCCAATCCGGCAGTGCGGCAATATTTGCTGCACCTTTTTGAAGAAATCGTCAGCCGCTATGGGGTGGATGGACTCCAGCTAGACTACATTCGCTATCCGTTTCAAGACCCGAGTGCAGGCAGAAGCTATGGCTATGGAAGCGCCTCGCGGCAGCAGTTTCAGGCTTTAACCGGCGTAGATCCGCTGTCGCTATCGCCGCAAAACGCGCGCCAGCAGGCACTTTGGCAACAGTGGACAGCCTTCCGCGTCAATCAAATTGATTCCTTTGTGTCCGAAACTTCGCAATGGGTGCGTCGGCTGCAGCCAGATTTGGTGCTTTCCACCGCAGTGTTTGCTATGCCAGCACAGCAGCGGGTTCAGCAAATTCAGCAGGATTGGGAAACCTGGGCGCGCCAAGGAGAGGTGGATCTGATAGTGCTGATGAGCTATGCCCTGGATACCAACCGCTTACAGCAATTGACCACGCCGTGGCTGTCGGATCGGGCAAACCTGGGATCCACCTTGGTGCTACCTGGCATTCGGCTGCTCAACGTCCCCAATGCCGCCGTTATAGACCAGATCCAGGCATTACGAGATGCCACGGCAAGCGGCTATGCGCTGTTTGCCGTACAAAACTTAAGAAAGTCGCTGCAGGAAATTTTTAGCCGGACGCAGGGTCGCCCAGCAGATAGTCCACAGGCGATCGCCCCTATCCCTTACCGTCAGCCCTTCGCAGCCGCCGCAAGTCGGTATCAGTCGCTGTTGCAGGAGTGGAATTTTTTGCTCAGCCGAGGTCAGCTTTCACTGCAAGCTGCCGATTGGCAAACTTGGCAAATGCAAGCGCAGTCACTAGAGCAGGCTTTAGAAAGGCTGTCGCAGCAGCCAAGCGCCCAAAATCTTGAACAGGCCAGGGCACAACTTACCGGATTCCGCACCCAATTTCAGGGTTGGATGCGGCTACAGGCTTTGAGCCAAAGCTACCGGGTACAGACTTGGGACAACCGACTGGCTCTGCTAGAAAAGCTGCTGGATTATGGCGATTGCCGAACCCAGGCACCGCAGCATGCCCCCTCAACCAGCCTCTAGCGTCAGTATTAAGGGAATTGGCAGCACCTTACCAATGGCGCACCTTACCGATCGAGATACTGGTAGACCTGCTGAGACACTTGTCGAATAAAATCTCTGCCTCTGACGTCGTCATAGGGACGTTTTACAAAGATACCTGCCAGATACTGTCTGCCGGACGGCATCTCGATAATGCCAGCATCGCCGATTAAAAATCCAATGTCGCCGGTTTTATCAGCAATCGTTGCGCCTGCCCCTAAGCCAGCTGGCAGCAAGGTGCGAGTGGTGGTGCGGTGCAGCAAATCTAAGGCTTGCGATCGACTAGATGCCGAAATCAATTGATTCTGGTTGACAAGCGCCAAAAGCCGTACCAAATCTTTAGCGCTCGTCGTATTGGTACCGCTAAAATCACCTAACCAGTTACGAATGACGGTGTTCTGCAATCCCCAACTTTGAAATCGCTGATTGAGGCGATCGATTCCACCCAGACGATCAATGATCATGTTAGTGGCTGTATTATCGCTGATGGTGATCATCTTATCGACGGTTTCTTGAACGCTAAAGGGCGTGCCCACTGGCTCATCCTGCATCGTTCCAGAACCGCTAGCAATTAGATCATCACGCATGACCAACGTTTCATTTAAGCTGATTTTTCCAGCATCTAAATCTTGAAAAAACGCAATCAAAATCGGCAGTTTAATGGTGCTAGCCGCAGAGAAAGTTTCTTCTCCATTCAGGTCTAAATAGTTGCCAGTCTGCAAATCAATGAAGAACATTCCAGTATGCAGGAAGCTGTAGCGATCGATCAGATCTTGCACCTGCGATCGCAAGGGTGTCATATCCTCCCCTAAATGAATGATCCCTGCAAACAGCGAGGCAGCTCCTGGATTAATGGGGATATCTTCCTCTAGCAGTGCATTAGTCTTAAGCGCAGCGGTAGACGATGGCTGAGTAGACGACGGCTGAATTGAGGTCAGCTTAATCCGCCAGTGGGATGCCGAATCTCCGGTGACTTGCACAGCATCCGGCTGCAAGCTATAGCCTTCAGATAATTCAACTACGAGCCGAGTCGTTTGAGCCGTGGTTTGGGCAACGCGGACTTCTGCGATCGCCCCGCCAAAAGGTTGATGAATAGTGCGTTGACCTGACTGAGTATTGGGTAAGTCAACCAGCAAGCGAGTTGGGTTTTGTATCAGCGCCACTTTGGGCTGAACCTGAGAATCAACTGTCAGGTCAAGTTGGTTTTGTACAGGATCAAAGTGCCATGACTCCAACCGAGTGGCTTGAGCCGAGGGAGCTAGCAGAAAAACACTGACACAGCTAAGCAAGAACCAGCGGAATTTCATAGATCGCGGAAGCAGTATAGAAGAAGGTATCCTACCTGAGAGTCAAGAATCGGACAAGCTCTCCGTATTCTGCCAGGGGTATCACCGCTTTTTTAATGTCTCTTCAGGATTTATCCAAGTTAAAGAAGGATTGAACTATATGTAAAGTATTGATGAAGTTTAAGCTCTCCACTTGACAAATTCCTTCTCAATCTACTAGGGTCATTAGCGTTGAGTTTAATAAAATTTTAATCAGCAAAGTAGCTTACAGAACATTTTAGAATTGTGCTGTAGTCTCCTTCAGCGTTATCAGATCATCCGTTTACCATCCGATTTAGACCTAATCGGAAATAAGGTTTTCAGTTCGGAAGTTGGTTTGTGGGGCAGCAGAGCCGCCCCACAAACCAATTTCCGGTAAAGTCTATTAACTACAGGTTGTTTAGGACGCCTGATGTGATTGTTTAAGTTAATCGAGCTTGATGGGCTTAGGTCTACTAAGAAAGGGCTTTTTCGGTGAATATTTTACGCCACTTCTGCATGGTATAAATCAAGATTTCATTGCATAGTTCTGAAGTGGAGAACATGCTTTACCGATATTTAGCCTTTCAGCATTCGTTCATCAAATTTCGTTCACCAAATTTGTAGCAGTGATAGCTTGCCAGCATCGTTTTCTAGATGTAGGGTGAGGATACCTCAGCTAGCTACACGAGATTTTCCAATTCACTGCTTAGAGTTTCACAACTTGTCAACCAGCAACGACGGCGTGTGTTTTCCTGGGTTGAACAGCTTTGCATAAAAAGTCTCAATTCCTTACAGCAACCTTCGCCCTGACTCTGTTCTGTAGTTTATCGAGGTTCGCTATCTCAATCCACCTCTGATTCCTAATCCAGGTCTGCGATAGAGATGGAGCAAAGAATTCGTCACTTGATCTTCGTTATTTGGAGTCCTCTGTGCTGGCTGCCC
>DATNOY010000681.1:0-9836 GCA_036703495.1 Coleofasciculaceae cyanobacterium | reverse complement strand
TTGTTTCAGTGCCGCATCATACTCACTCCAGTTGCGGATTCGGTAGGAGGGTTTGGGTTTCGTTTTCATCGTCAGCAATAGACAGAGGCTTCTAAATCATTAAAAATTCTACTTATCTCACAATCTTTATGCAACAACGCCCCTCAGAACTCCAGCTCAGTTATCAAACGGTGCTTCACCTGAGACATCAATTGCAGGCGCGTGCCCAGAGTTTACAACCCGATACCCCCTTGCCAGACCGAGTGAGTGAAACCGATGAGATGTTCCAGAATGCGGGGGAGAAGGGAAAACAGCATTTAGACCCTTTTGACCCTCCACGACGACGAGCCAACAAACAACGGGGCAAAGGCACCTATGACAATGACAGACCTCCGGTGGTCGGAACAGTTGGACGAGAAACCGGACAAGTTCGACTGCGAGTTGTGAAAAATACGACTGGAGAAACATTAGTCAATCATGTGCATCAATTTACAGTGAGTCAAGCGCAATTATTTACTGATGAATCAGCGAGTTACAATCATGTAATCCGGCATCATGCTACGGTTTGTCATAGTCAGCATGAATGGGCAAGAGATGATGGCGATGGGATTCGAGAAGTCCATGTCAATACGATTGAAGGATTATGGACAGATGTACGAAATTTTTTGAGACCCTTCAAAGGAGTTCACAAGGACTACTTAAGCGGTTATATTGCCATTGTTGAGTTTAATCGGAATCTGAAACGCTTGAATCCAGCCTTTATGGCCTCACTTGTTTCCTTGCACACTTTTCATAGATGAGCCATTCTGTTTGGCTTGATTGAGCATTGGCAGAAGCGAATCGACCAAGCTGTGTCGCTGCAATGGTCATGACCGCAGTGCCCCAAAAGCGGCGGCGTTGATGGTTGATTTTGTCAGACATTGATTCCATGCCTAATCCTGTTCGTCGATCGTTTGGGCATAGGTTTTGCCGTACGGATAGAAGAGGTCTTTTTGTCCTTCCTGCCAGGCCGCTTTCAGCTCAGGTGTGGTGATGTCCCAATCCGGGCGACATTTCCTGAGAACGGCGCGCAGGTCTTGGCGTAGCTCTTCCAGAGTGGGTCGTCCAAAGAACCATGTAGATCTTATAAATAACCAGACCCGGCTCAAGGACGATCGTGTAGGGAATCATGGGATTGTGCAGCGGGTCTGTATATTCGGCGATGTCGAGATCTTTTTGGATTTTGCGTCCTGCGTCGGAAAGAAAGGGCCAGTGGGCACCAACGCCGCTGCGATATTCATTCGTCTCGGTGATGTTGTCGGTGCTGATTGTGACCAGTCGGCAATAGCCAACCTCAATCTCACGATGCAGTTGAACCAGTCCTTCAGCCTGCCGGCGATCCTTCGGACAGAACCCTCCGCGGCTGAGGACAAGCACCAGCGGATGTTGGCCTTGCAGCTCAGAGAGCTTCCGGCGTTTTGCGGTGTGATCGGGCAGTGGCAAGTTCCAATAGGCTTTGGAATCTGGAGTCCCAAGGAACCGTAAGTCCGGTGCGGGCAAATGAAACACTTGGACCCGAGTCCCTGATCCTGATATGTCTCAGCCCAGGCGCGAACGTACGGGAGTTGGCGCAGCCAATTGATGCAGGTATACGTCCAGAAATTGACAAGTACGACTTTGCCGTGCAGTCCGTCCACCGTTAAGGACTGGGAGATTAATTTCTTCGGACATTTACAAAACTGATGCTGAATTAACGATGGTTGCGTTTCCCATCTCTAGATATCAGTGGGGGTGAATTTGAGTCCATCGTTTGCCCTGTCGCTTACTTCACTGAAGAAAAGGGGGTTGGAGCCAACAACTCATTGCTGATGTTCTGCACGAGTGGACCGTTCTTCTCAGTTTCGGTTTTGATCGCGATCCATTCGGGGTCAGCAATGAATGCACTCCAGCGCTTCTCACGCTCAGCCATACTGTCCCATGCCAGCAGATAGATGAGGTTACTCTCGCTCTTACCGATTAACGTTGTCCAGAATCCAGCCTGTTGAATGCCATGCTTCTCCCAAATCTGCAACGTGTGATTCTGGAAGCGCGAAAGCAGCGCTGGTAAACGTCCGGGCATGGCATGATAAATGCGTAATTCGTAGATCATGTCTTCAATGTCCCGCACTCTGACCGCCATCGACGTGCAGGATTTCGCCCGTCACAAAGTTGGCTGATTCGAGGTAGAGGATGGCATCAACGGCATCGGAGATCTCGCCGATATGACCGATCGGGTGCAGGGCATTGAGTTGGGCATGGGTTTCAACCGGATGCATGGGCGTTTTGATGGTACCCAGCGCCACGGCGTTCACCCGGACACCGCGCCTGGCATACTCAATTGCCAATGATTTGGTCGCCGCATTCAGTCCACCCTTCGTCAGGGATGCAAGTACAGACGGTACTCCTGCGATCGGGTTGTCAACCAGGCTTGTCGAGATTTGCACGATATGTCCGCTGCCCTGCTTTTCCATCTCGGCGATGGCAAGTTGTGTGATGTGAAAGAAGCCAGCGATGTTCGTACCCAGGTACGCTTCATAATCATCCTGCGTGTATTGGGTAAAGGGCTTGGCGATGAAGATGCCAGCGTTGTTGATCAGCGTGTCAATGCGCCCGAACCGGGTCACGGCTTCGATGATGGCACGATCGGCAGTTTTACGATCGGCAATATCGCCTGACACCGCAATGATTCCATCATCATTCGATGGCTGAATGGAGCGTGAGACTGCAACCACTCGATAGTTGCGATCGCGGTACGCCTTGACGAGGGCTGCGCCGATGCCTTGTGATGCACCAGTAATCAGAGCGACTTTCTGTTCAGTGTTCATTCGTAAAACTCCTTTAGTGAACGAATATGTGAAGGTTAATGTGCAGATTAGATGATGGTCTAAGCTGCGATGCGGTGCTCATGGTCAGTGCTGGTCGCGACTGTTAGCCATGTTTCGATGTCCTGTGTCATTTTGGTGACGTTGTTCTGGTAGAAATCAACAGCATCCTTGCCGACAGGCAAATGCAGCGGCGGACGTTCGGTATTGGCGAGTTGAGTTATCACTTGGGCAAACTTTTTCGGATCACCGGGTTGGTTCCCGTGGAGCGCATCGGCTCCACTCCGCATCGGTCCTACCGTTTCCTGGTAATCCTCGATGATGGTTTTAGCGGCAACATAGGATTCAACGCTGAGGAAGTCGGTACTAAAAAGCCCAGGAGCCACTACCGTGACGTGGATGCCAAGCGGAGCCAGTTCGATCGCCAGCCCTTTTGAAAGACCTTCGACTGCAAATTTGGTAGAGCCATACAATCCCCAACCTGGAACGGCATCGTAGCCAAATAAAGACGAGATATTGATGATGTGCCCAGACTTTTGCTGGCGCAGATAGGGCAACACGGCACGAGTTACGTTCAGTAAGCCAAACACGTTGGTGTCATACTGTTTGCGAACTTCGGCATCCGTGGCTTCTTCGATCGCTGTCACTATGCCATACCCAGCATTATTGACTAAAACATCAATTCGATCGAAGCGGGCAATGCCTTGCTGGACAGCCGCTTGTAACTGATCTTCCTGGGTAACATCCATCGGCACCACGTATAGATCCGGGTGATTGTTCAGAGTAGCGGTGAGATGTTCCGGTTGACGACGAACTGTTGCAATGACGCGATCGCCTGCTGCTAAGGCCGCTCTGGCAACTTCTAACCCAAAGCCCCTGGAAGCTCCGGTAATGAACCATACTTTTTGTGTATTCATGGTGTGTCCTTGTTTGAAATGCTGTCTAATGTGTCGCCTGACTGCTGCGCTGCGGGTGGGTATTAAAAGGAGCGAAAAGCCTGGTACTTTTGGCTCTTTGGGTTCTGAAGCAATCGATGTCCCATTACCGTCCGGGCTTCCGCACTCTGATTTCCTGAAGCACCCAACCGTTGCCATCGGGATCACTGAACGAGGCATAGGAGGCATAGTCGCGACGTTCCGGATCGGGACCTGGCACCCGTCCCTCGGTTCCAGCGTGGGGGAAGATGCCGCCGACATCGTGGAACACCTCACTCACCTCAATGCCCCGATCGACCAGTTCGGCGCGGGCAGCCTCGATGTCGTACACGACCAGGTATAGCCCCTGAACGGAACCGGGTGTGGCTGACGAAATGCCTTTACCCAAGATGATCGAAGCTGCTGAGCCAGGAGGGGTGAACTGCACCACTCGGAAATCTTCACCAGTGACAAAGTCGGCATCCAGTCGCCATCCCAACGTTTTATAAAAATCTTTGGAGCGATCGACATCGGTAGCGGGAATTACCACAACTTCAAGTTTCATGGTTTGATTGGTGACTTGATTGCTGTTCATCTTGTTCTCCTTTTGCTCTTCTTGTAGATGGGTGGGCTTGCTGCCCAGCTCGATTAACTTCATTCTTCTGCGACTGCCCCATCCACACCACTCAAGTTCTGTGAGTTAAAACGCGACTTAATAGCCAGTAATAGCTAGGAGCAATTAAACCTGATATACTTCGCCAAAAAAGGCATCATTTGTCTGTCCCTTGTGTTGCTGGAATCCCCTGGCAGGCTTGAATTGAAGAAACGCCCGATATTCTAAGGAACGACCTACCTCTGTCCTTTACACCATCAGCTGATCCTATGGATGCCAACTCATCAAAATCTAGACGTGGAGCAACTCCGTCTAAGCGAGTGCGAGGAATTATCCTATCGCCGCAGGGGTGGCAACGATTTCAGACAGCAAAACAGCAGGCAGAATCTAACGAAACCTGGGGCAAGCACTTCACCCAGGAAGATCTCAATGAGCGCACCGGACTTTCCCTCAATACTCTGGCTCGCATCTTTAAGCGCGAACAGGGGGTCGATCGTCAGTCAGTCGAGTATCTCTTTCGGGCATTCGGGCTGGAATTGACGCAAGCGGATATAACATCTCCTGCCGCATTGGAAGAAACCGAGAGCCGATGGACTAATCCCCAACAGGACTGGGACACAGCCGTCGATGCTTCAACCTTTTATGGGCGGGAGGCAGAACTGACGCAACTGTGGCAGTGGGTAGTGTCTGAGCGCTGCCGCATCGTTGCGCTATTGGGCATCGGCGGCATTGGCAAAAGCACGATCGCTGTCAAAGCTGCACTGCAAATGCAAACCGAATTTGAAATTGTCGTGTGGCGACCGCTCTCCAATGCTCCCTCACTCGATGAACTGCTGTCGAGCCTGCTAAAGTTTCTCATGCCGCTCTATGGGGAAGATCCCATCCTTCCCACGACGCTGGCTCAGCAGATCTCCAAGCTGATGCAGTATCTGCGAGCGCGTCGGTGTTTATTGATCCTCGATAATGCGGAGACCCTTTTGCAACGGGAGCAGGTAGGGCAGTGGCGAACAGGTTACGAAGAGTACGGACAGTTGCTTAGAGCGATCGGCGAAGCATCTCATCAGAGTTGCTTGTTGCTCACCAGTCGAGAAAAGCCGCAGGAGATGGCCTTGATGGAAGGAGCACAGACGCTGGTACGATCGTTGCTCTTGCATGGACTCACCCCTGATGACGGACGCGCCCTGTTTCGGCAAAAAGGAGCGTTTACTGGCTCAGAATCCGAATGGCAAACCTTGATCAATCACTATGGCGGTAATCCTCTGGCGCTAAAACTGGTTGCTAGCGTGATTCAGGATTTGTTTAACGGCAGCATTAGCGAGGTGATGCCCCTCCTGAGTCAGGGATTGGCGGTGTTTGAAGACATTCGCGATGTGCTGGAGCGTCAGTTCGATCGCCTCTCCGAAACCGAACAGAAAACCCTGTTCTGGTTTGCCATTCATCGGGAACCCGTCTCGATCGCAGAGATTCGAGAGAACGTGGTTGATCCTGCTGCTCAGCAGCGTGTACCCAATCTGGTCAATGCGCTACTGCGGCGATCGCTGATTGAAAAAAGCGATGGGCTATTCTTCCTGCAACCTGTGGTGATGGAATATGTCACAGAACGCTTTGTGCAGCAGGTCTGTAGCGAATTTGAGACGCAGCAGTTGAACGTTTGGCAAACGCACTCTTTACTGCGAGTCAAAGCAAAAGATTATATTCGAGAGATTCAAGCGCGATTAATAGTGCAACCGGTAATGGAATGGCTGCTGTCTCGCTTTGGTAGTGTGGAGGCGATCGAGGCACAAGCCAGGCACCTGTTAAGGCAACAGGGAAAGAAACCAGGGTACACAGCAGGCAACCTGATCAACCTGCTGATACAGTTTCAAGTGGACTTACGCGGCTGGGATTTTTCTGATCTCGTGGTGCAACAAGCCGACCTGCGGCAGGTCAATTTAGCCGGGGTCAATTTTCAGAACGCTACTTTTGCCCAATGCATCTTTTCTGAAGTATTCAGTATTGCTATGTCGGTTGACCTGAGTCCTGATGGTCAGCTGATGGCAGTAGGCGATGGCAATGGCAACATCTATCTTTGGAACATCAGCACTACCCAACTCTTGGCCACCTTTGAAGGCCACATCGGCTGGGTTTGGTCGGTTGCTTTTAGTCCCGATAGTACTCTGCTCGCCAGTGGCAGTACGGATAGTACCGTACGCTTGTGGGATGTCGAGAGCGGGCAATGCTTGCAGGTACTCACAGGGCATACAGGCGGTGTTCGCTCAGTCAGTTTTAGTGCTGATGGTCGGCAGTTGGCGAGCGGCAGCGAAGACACAACGGTACGTTTATGGAATTTGCAAGGGCAGTGTCTCCATGTTTTGCAAGGACACAACCAGAGCGTTTATTCTGTCCACTTCGCTCCCAATCAGCAAACTCTGGCTAGCAGCAGTAATGATGCCACGATTCGGATTTGGGAGGTGAGCAGTGGAAGCTGCTTGAGCATCTTACAAGGGCATACCAGCGGGGTGCAGTGTGTGCGCTACAGCCCGGATGGTCAACTGCTCGCCAGCGGCTGCCGGGATGGAGTGATTCGACTGTGGAGCGGTGATTGTTCCCACAATCGATCGTCGCAGCCCAGTATCATCAATTCCAGTGTCAAGCTGCTGCAAGGACATACCGACTGGGTTTGGAACATTGCCTTTAGCCCGGATGGTCAGTGGTTAGCCAGTGCCAGTCACGATAGGACGCTACGCCTGTGGAGTGTTCCAGACGGGCAACCCACTACTATATTTGAGGGGCATACCCATGATGTTTTTGGGCTTGCCATCAGTGCCGACAGTCAATGGTTGGTTAGTACCGGAGAAGACTATACGGTGCGGCTCTGGAATTTGCAGGGTGGACAGAACCTGCAAACGTGGCATGGATATACGGGTGGAATTCACTCCCTCAGCCTCAGTTCGGATGACCAACTCCTTGCCAGTAGTGGACAGACTGAAACAATTCAGGTGTGGCGGGTACAGCGAGATCGCAATGGGTCGCAACTTGCCCCCTACAAAACCTTTTCCAGCCCGATCCGTCGGATGTCACCCTTTAGCAGTGTCAGCTTTAGTCCCGTTCACACAGCGTCGCCGGAGGGGATTAATCAAACGCTGGCGATCAATCGACGCGATGAGTCGATCACCCTATGGAATATTCAAACCGGGCACTTTGATCAATGGTCAGCGCACAGCGCATCCATCTGGACAATTCTGTTTAGCCCAACGGGACAAACTTTAGCCAGCAGTAGTTTTGATTGCACCGTACGACTGTGGGATGTGCAGACGCATCACTGTTTGCAGGTGCTACGCGGACACCAGAACGGGATTCGCGCGATCGCGTTTGACCCCGACGGTCAACGGTTAGCCAGCGGCAGTTTTGATCTCACCATTCGCTTGTGGGATGTACAAACGGGAGCATGTCTGAAGGTTTTGCAGGAACATATCGGTGCAATTTTCGCACTCGCATTTGATCCGAGTGGTCAGCGGCTAGCCAGCGGCAGTCAGGATCAAACCATTCGCTTGTGGGATGTGCAAACGGGAGCATGTCTGAAGGTTTTGCAGGGGCATACCGGAGCCATCTGGACGGTTGCCATCTGTTCCAACGGTCAAACCCTGGCAAGTGGCGGTGATGATCAAACCATTCGACTGTGGGATCTGCAAACGGGGCGTTGTCTTCACATTCTGGATGAACATCGTGGTTGGGTTCGCTCAGTCCTCTTTAGCTCTGACGGTCAAATTCTATTCAGTGGGAGTAACGATCGCACTATCAAGATCTGGGATGTGCAGACAGGACGTTGTATCAGCACGTTGCGGGTCGATCGCCTGTATGAAGGCATGAATATTAGAGGTGCAACAGGGGCAACAACGGCTCAAAAAGCTACCCTGAAGGCGTTAGGGGCAATCGATCATTGAAGTGGCATTCATCCAACGTCCGTACCTTTGCTTGTGTTCGATCGTGTCTAGCAACTGTTGAAAGGCGTTAAGCAATTGCGTCATTTCGTAGTTCATGAGTTGGTTAGCTTGTTCATTTAAAGGAATCTCTAACCATTCGCTTGTCATCCATTTTTCAGCTTGTTCATCCTCCAAACTCACAGGCAGCAGAGAAATCTGACGATACCTTTCTAGTGTTGACGGCTTCAGCATCAGCACAGTTTCAGGAGTTTCTAGAGTTTGAATATAGCGCCACATAAATTCTGCTGGAATATCTGTGCAATCCCACACCAGACGCAGTGGTTGTATCCCTCCAGGTCGCGATCGCCAGTGTTCCCTTTGATAGTGCTCAAAGAGCAGCTTAGCTTGCATCATGCCGAAAGCTATTTTTGAGTGAGCATTCAGCAGATTGATCGCTGCATCTAACTGACCAATGGCAAAACTAACAAAGCAAACCGCGTGACTCACAAACTCCCCTGGCTGACTCTGGCTCTCTAGCCCTTTGCAATAACGCTCAAAGACCTGGTTGTATACGCTTGGAGAAAATACCAACGTCGCATTCACATTCATGCCTTCGCGCAGCAGTTGTTCAATCACCGGCAGCATCAGTCGAGTCGCTGGGATTCTCAGCAACAAATTACTCCATCCTACAGCCCGCCAGATTCTTTGAGCCGCAGCGATCGCCGTTTCCACATTGAACAGCGTATCCGGTGGCAAATCGACCTGAACATAGCCATCTCGTCCCTGGGTGTGAACATGCACCTGCTTCAACTGATCCGCCGCTAATTGCAGATCTCGCACCAGCAAGTATTCATAATCTGTTCGAGCACTTCGGCTGCTGCCGCGCTGCGCCAGCGTCCTGAAGTCGCAATCGTACGCGTGTCTCTGGATAGCAAGGTTTAGCGCGTCAAAGTTCGATCTCACTCCCCTGACTCCACCCGCTTCAATGGCTTGCTGCAACTGACCGCTGCTCACCCAGCTTCGCTCAAACCCATCCAGCCAGAGGGATTGTCCAGAGCGATGGAGTGATCGTAACAGGTTCATAGCTGATAAACTGCACTTAAAGGTTCAAACATCTACTAAACCAGTTTGGGAACTTTCTTCAAATGAAACCACGCAATATCCCTGAGTTAAGCACCAACTTAAGGGGCAACTTGGGTTCACACTACAATCGATTGCTCCAAGCCCTGATAGATTGACGACTGAAAGCAGTGCAAAGCTCAGGGAACAGCAGTGATACGATCGCTCAGCATGCTGCGTCTCTAGGAGTTAACTGGAGCAGAGGATGGCAGTTAGATCTCTTCATTAATGACGACAAAGTAGTTTGTACCTTACCTGTAATGTACTGATGTTGTCAGAAATGAAGATTTTATCGATTTAGCAATCATTCGCTAAAAAACTGTTGCGTTATTCGTTCATAGTGCTGGCAGAGGTTAGATCGGCTAAGAATATAATCGACGATCGAGCTTCCATAGGGCGGTTTAATGAAGTTGCCAATAGAAGCGTAAGCTGTCGCATCTAATGTTGTTGGTTGGTTGCCAAGAAAAAA
>DATNOY010000680.1:0-6226 GCA_036703495.1 Coleofasciculaceae cyanobacterium | reverse complement strand
AACAGCCCAAAACACCCGAGCATTTGCGCGGCTATGTGCGGATCAGCCAGCCGACCAAAGCACTGGAAGCAGAACTCAACCGCTTGTTGACCGGGCTGGGCTTAGGCGGGTTAAGCGCAGTTATCTTAATTGGCATAACCGGGGGATGGTTAACCCGACGCTCCTTGCAACCAATTGAACAGAGCGTTCATCAGCTCAAGCAGTTTACTGCCGATGCCTCTCACGAGTTGCGGAGTCCGCTGACGGCCATTCAAGCCACCACCGAAGTCATGCAAAGCCATCCTGAACGCATCCATCCGGCAGACCACAAGAAGCTAGAGGCGATCGCCAGCGCCACGCATCAAATGTCCCACTTGGTTGAAGATTTGCTGCTGTTGGCCCGAAGCGATGCTCTACCCATTTCAGAATCTCGTCAACTCATCCCCCTCGATGAACTCTTGGAAGATCTGCTGCTGCGTTTAGAATCTCAGGCGATTGCCCAACAGATTGCCCTGCAAGCGGAAGGGATAACTGCCACCTGGATGAACGGCAACGCGGACTCGCTGTATCGCCTGTTTGCCAACTTGCTAGAGAATGCGCTGCAATACACCCCCCAGGGCGGCACGATTCGTCTGTTGATGAAAAGAAGCCGAGCTGAGGTTCGTATTGCCATTGAAGATACTGGCATTGGTATTGATCCAGAGCATCTCCCCCGGGTTTTCGATCGCTTCTGGAGAGCCGATCGGGCCCGATCGCACCGGGCCGGCGGTTCTGGGCTGGGACTGGCCATTGCTCAGGCGATCGCTGCAGCGCACGGGGGCGAAATTACCGTGACCAGCGAGGTGGGCGTTGGCAGTTGCTTTCAGGTGAGATTACCGATCGCTCAAAAGGAATAGCCACAGTCCTTTCCGAGTTCTTTACTTTTATCCTCCTATGATGCGAATTGTAAAGCTCAACATGTAAGGACTTTTTGAATGATTCGCTTTAACCAAGCTATCGCCATCGGTGCCACCCTTGGGCTTCTCACTTTGGCAAGTTGCAGCAACTCTCAGCCTAGCGCCACGACCGAACCGGCGTCGCCTGCTGCTAGTGCCTCTCCTGCGGCCATGGCTAGCCCATCTAGCTCCCCTGCGGCTATGGCTAATGCCTCGCCTAGCGCTATGTCTGCCTCGCCTAGCGCTATGTCCAGCATGCCGAAGTCGGGAGAGTTTGGAGAGATGGCAACCGTCGTTTCTAACACCACTGCAGCGGTGAACGCAGGCGACTTTGCTAAAGCGCAAACCGAAATTGACAAGTTTGAATCGCCTTGGTCCAAAGTAGAAGATGGCGTTAAGGCCAAATCTAGCGATACCTACAACGCGATCGAAGAAAGCGTAGACAACATTAAGTCAGCGCTAAAAGGGGCAGACAAAGCAAAAGCGTTAGCAGCACTTAAGTCCTTGGGAGAAAGCGTTAACACAGCAGCAAAGTCTTAATCTAGCAGGGGTGATCAACCGATTACTCGGTTAAAACCCGTAGCGCTGCACGCTCGAATCAAGCCAGAGTTATTTTGTGAAAGCTTCGTGAAGCGGGGCTTTCACAAAATGACTCTGTGCTCCATGTTTCAGATACTGGATCTACTGCTGCCGCCATACTGCCGAGGACTGTAAACCGAGGACTATCAGACATATGGCGACAGCGTCCCAACCTCATTTTTTGTGCAACTCGTAGGAAAATACCTCATGAAACGAGCTTTTCGCAAATATCATCGTACGCTGGCCGTGATTCTGTGCTTACCGATCGCCCTGACAGCCATTACCGGCATGCTGGCTACGGTAGTTCGAGAATGGTCGTTTCTCAACACCGGATTATCCTCCAATCTGATCATGAGAATTCACACGGGTGAAATCTTTCACTTGGAGTCCATCTATCCTATGCTCAACGGGTTAGGGCTGATTGGCATGTTAGTCACTGGCATGAGCATGTCAGGACTGTTCGGCAAGTCCCGTCCTATGAAAAACCAAGCTAAATAAGGTGTGTTTCCAGAAAAATTCTGCAATTGCAGAGGCGCTAGGTGTCCCTCTGATCAGCTAAGGAATCCTACACCCCCTGGTGGTGTTTCCAATAGCCTATTTTTGGGGAAGGGGGGTTGCGCGTCCCTTCCCCAAAATAAACAAGCCTAGAGAAACAAGCTGAGAGAAACAAGTCTAGAGAACAGTATTCAACCCCTCATCCCATCCCTCAAGAGTTGGTGGTCGAGGCTTCCAGAGCGTCATAATATTCTCCTACCCAAGGAATTTGTGCCAGGTCGGCAAAGGTAACTTGCCGCTGCTGCTGATCCAGTTCAGCAATTCGCTGTTTCTCTGCACAGATTTGCTGCCAGTAGTATTGGGCCAGTTCAGGCGAGGCAGTACTGTCCATCTTTTCCCAGAGGTTGAGGAAGTGACGACAGCGCTTTTCGCACATCACCCGTTCCATACAGGCCGTTGAAGCCCGAATCACCAGTGGGGCCCGCAGGAGATCGCGCTTGGTTTTTTCGTCTAGCTGAAATAAGGGATAGAGCGCCGGGAGTTTGTCAGGAAAATCGGTACAGCGATCCTGTAGTTCAGCAATCAGATCAGTCTGAGGCGAGGGACGATGCGAGTCGCTGCTGAAATTGCCTCTCTCGTCCCCTGCAGGAGTTGGATGCTCCGAGGATCGCTGGCTGGCTGCCTCAATCTGCAGAATTTGCTGCCAGAGAAAGCGATGGTGCGCCATGCTAAAGTCCAGATCTCGCTCTTCTAGCGCTTCTCTAATGAAAGAACGGTGATCGCCCAGATGCAGATACAGCCGCAAGATTTGGGCTTCGGATTCTTCTAACAGGGTTCGATCGCCCGGTCTCACCCACTTTTGCGATCGCCCATGCCAGCGTTGCCCCCGCACCTGGGTGCGCAAATCATTTTCTAGCTGGAGGGTTAAGTGCGAGTTATTTTGACTCAGCAGCTCAGCGCAGCGGTGAATGTAGTGAGTTCTGAGGGTAGCGTTCGGCAGATTGCCCAGCAGCTTGACGATCGCCTGGATGCTGGTCTGAAACTGATCCGCCTGACTTAAATCGACCCCGATCAAAAGCTGCTGAATCTGCCAATCTAGCCACAGCGGCGCGTCTTGCAGTAAATCGCGGTAATCTGCCGCGCCATGGGTTTTGAGAAACTCATCCGGATCTTTGCCCGAGGGAATGTTGAGTACGCGCAGCTGCACTTCACCCTGATAGGCCAGATCCGCAACTTCTCCGATCACCCGCTCTGCGGCTTTGTTGCCAGCTGCATCAGCATCAAAGTTCAGCACAATCTGCTTCGATTCGGTGTAGCGCAGCAATTGCCGAACTTGATACTTGCTCAGCGCCGTGCCCAGCGACGCCACGACATTAGAAATTCCGGCGGCATGCAGGGCGATCGCATCAAAATAGCCTTCCACCACCACGGCTTGATCCGTTTTGCTGATCGCCGCTCTGGCCTTGTCTAGCGCATAGAGGGTTTTGCCCTTATCAAATAGTTCGCTTTCCGGCGAGTTCAGGTATTTTGGCTGTTCATCCCCCAAGGCTCTGCCGCCAAAGCCAATCACCCGTCCCTGCAGATCATGAATTGGGATGATCAGGCGATCGCGAAACCGATCGTAATGGCCCCTCCCTTCCGAGCGCGACACAATCAGCCCCGCTTGCTCGACTAGCTCCACCGGGTAATGCTTTTGTTCAATCAAATAGCCATAGAGGGTTTGCCATCCGGCCGGCGCATAGCCCAACTGGAACTGCTGAATCGTTTCCGGGCTCAGCCGACGATTTTGCAAATAGGTAAGTGCCACTGCTCCATCAGGCTGGCGTAAGGCATGTTCGTAAAACTTAGCCGTGAGGGCCAGCACTTCATACAGCTGCTCCCGCAAGGAGATCTGCCGCTGCAGCTCCTGTCGTTGCGCTGGCTCCAGAGTTTTGATCGGCACTTGGTAGCGCTTGGCCAAATCCAGCACCGCATCCGAAAACGATCGCTTGCCCAGCTCCATTAAAAATTTGATGGCATTGCCCCCTGCCCCACAGCTAAAGCAGTAATAAAACTGTTTACCTGGACTGACCGTAAAACTGGGCGACTTATCATCGTGAAAGGGACACAGCCCCGTAAAATCCTTGCCGCGCTTGCGGAGCACCACATGTTCTGAGATGACATCGACAATGTCAACTCGCTGTTTCACTTCTTCGATCGTATCGGGGTGCAGGCGAGGAACTTCCATGAGCTAACTCTCCTTCGGGTAGGCGCTCAATCCGAAAGGATTTTACTATACCACTACATATAGCGGTTGATCAGCGAATGTTGACCCTAGCGAGCCGCTATCGGGGCTTACGTTTAACTGTAGCCGAAATCAGAGCCAGGCGAACACGTGTTCGCAAGGGATCTGCCGCGCAGGGAGCAATCCGGCTGCCAAAAAACTCAACCCTATAGCAGTTTACCCTCGGCTAAACCAGATTATTTTTTGAAAGCCTCGCTCCACCAGGCTTTCAAAAAATAATCTGGACTTGACTCAGTTGAAAATTGCTATAGATGTAAAACACCCGCGTTTGATGACTATCATTAGCGGTTGGAGATCAGCGGGTTTGCTGCTGAGTGACCCCTGTAGAGAGCTGTTCTCAATGGCGTGTAGACCAGCGCAAAGCGCTATAGATAGCCCCTTAGAGTTGTGGGAGGAGTGGAGATGGGACGCATTTTTCTCGCTGCCGAACAGGCAGGATATGCAAATGGCTCGGGTTGGGGGGGAGCGATCGCAGATACATCCGCCCGGCAGATTGTGTTGCTGCGCGATTTAATTGTGCAAATTTTGCGATCGCGCGACTATGATCCCCTGGCAGTTCCAGATGAGTTAAGCCCACAGCAGGCGATCGATTGGATTAATCGTCGCGCTCAGCCGGGCGATGTGGCGCTGGAAATTCAGTCTGCTCCAGACCTGCTAAATTCAGAGGCCTCGATCTTCTATATTGCCCACAATGATCAGCGTCGCATCCAGGCTGAACAGCTGCTACAAGCCTATTTGCGCCGGGTCCCCCAGATCGCCAATCAAGGTGCTAAACCAGATACACAAACCGACTGGGGACGTCTGGCGTTTTGCCGCGATCTCACCGTTCCAGCCCTGCGGCTGCAGGTAGGGCGCTTAACTAATCTAGACGAGCAATGGGTCATTCCGGCTCAGCCCCAAGATGTGGCGCTGGGGGTAGCTGAAGGGTTGGCAGGTTGGAGTCAGGCGATGTCGGCTCATGCTGGCGCACCTAAGGGTTCGCCTATCAGCATTCTGCTGAATGGAGGGCTTTACGACGATGAGGGCATTGTGATCAATGGCAATGCCTGCATTCCGGTTGATCTGGTCGATCAATTAGGGATTGATTTTTCTGCAGCCGCTCATCTTCGTCCTATCGGCTATCACCATGTGGTGTATCTCAGAGCCGTAGACCTGCGAGAGTTTAATATTGCCATGCACTGGGATAAAGACACCCATACCCTCAACCTCCGCTCGTCCCTGCTACCTGCCGGACAGATTCAGCAAATTATGGGGCGAGGGATCACCTCAGAAGTGCAGTTGATGATGTTCCTGAAAACCCGTAATGCCGAAGGACTCATGCGCTTTGCCGAACTGCCCAGGCTCTACCGCGAGGAAGCCAGCATTGAAGGCGTTAATCACGATATTGCCTTCGCCCAGATGTGTGTCGAAACGAGATTTCTCAAATTTGGCGGTGCGACAAAACCAGAGCAAAATAATTTTGCCGGGTTAGGAGGCATTCATGCCGATGGCACAGGACAGACTTTTCTAGATCCTCGCATTGGCGTCAGAGCGCATGTGCAGCATCTCAAAGCCTATGCCAGTACCGAACCTTTGGTGCAAAAGTCGGTTGATCCTCGCTTTCAGCTTGTTCGGCGTGGCATTGCTCCTACCCTTGAGCGTCTAGGTCGGCGGTGGTCAGCCGAGCCGCAGTATCACACCAAAATTTTGGCGATCGTGCAACAGCTGTATGAGTCTGCGGGTTTGCTGTAGCGCCCTGCGATAACGATCCCAGGGAGCAGGCAATCCTTAACGAACAGGTGTCAGAATCAGGCAACCCCTAAGAGTGCCAAAATTATTAGAGTGCCAATGTGCAACCTCAATCCTGACACCTGGAATTTCCTACATTCCTGGAATATTCAACCCTTCTGTTAGAGCTTCCATTTTCGATCGCATGGTAGCAGTGGACTTGTTATAGGCATCTTTCATGGCGGCA
>DATNOY010000679.1:0-8714 GCA_036703495.1 Coleofasciculaceae cyanobacterium | reverse complement strand
AAGTTGGTTTTTCGCATCTGAAAAACCAACTTCTCCCGCTATTTCTCAGATCCGCTCTCTCAACGGTATAGCAGTACTCATAAAAAATAGATGGGGTGCAGCCCCCAGTCTCCCTTTTTCCAATTTGAGTGTGTAGCGCTATATTTGCCAAACGTCTCTAAAATTAAGCTGGCATCATCGAGTTAGATCAATTAAGTTTCTGTGACTGTAGCCTCTACCGATCAAGCAACCAATCCACTTTTGGCAACGCCACCCAGCCCAGCGATCGTGACTATCCTGGGAGCAGGGGCTTGGGGAACGGCCCTAGCATCACTGGCCACCCTGGGCGGTCATCAGGTGCGGCTCTGGTCCAGACGCAGTGAGCAGCCTTTAGCAGAGGCGATCGCCGCTGCCGATATTGTTTTGTCTGCAGTCTCCATGAAAGGTGTTCCGGATACCGTCAAGCATTTACAGGCGGCTCAGCTTTCAGACGCTACGATTCTGGTAACGGCTACCAAAGGCTTAGATCCGTCTACCCGCCAGACCCCCGCCCAAATTTGGCAGGCCGCCTTTCCAGTTCATCCGGTTGTGGTCCTGTCGGGGCCCAATTTGTCGGAAGAAATCCGTCAGGGGTTGCCTACTGCAACGGTGGTTGCCAGTCATGACGCAGCGGCCGCCGAGCGAGTGCAAGCGGTGTTTGCCTCCGATCGCTTCCGGGTCTATACCAATAGCGATCCGGTGGGGACAGAGCTTGGCGGCACCCTCAAAAATGTGATTGCGATCGCGGCTGGCGTTTGTGATGGATTGCACTTAGGCACCAATGCCAGATCGGCCTTAATTACGCGATCCCTGGCAGAAATCATTCGGATTGGTACGTCCTTGGGCGGACAGCCAGAAACATTTTTCGGTCTATCCGGTTTAGGCGATTTGATGACGACCTGCTGCAGCCCGCTCAGCCGCAACTACCGGGTAGGCTACGGGCTAGCCCAAGGCAAGTCGCTTGAACAAGTGCTAGAAGAGCTGCAAAGTACTGCAGAAGGCGTCAGCACCACCAATGTCTTGATTGATCTAGCTGAACGCGAAGGGATTCCGGTGCCGGTGTCCTGGCAGGTTTACCAAGTTCTCAACAGCATGACGACCCCCCAAAAAGCCCTAGCGGCCTTGATGGATCGCGATCTGAAAGCCGAAGCCCATGATTTGTCGTGACGGGTCGTGCTTTGCCTTGATTGGTCGCGAGGCTAAACGGCCTCAGGGGGTTGCACTTCTCCGGAGGCGGCCTGTGCCGTTGTAGGCAGTTCTAAGCAATAGCCCGCGCCATAAACGGTTTTGATGTAACGAGGATGACGCGGATCTGGCTCCAGCTTCGTTCTGAGGTGACGGACATGCACCCGGATGGTTTCAATGTCGTCGTTGGGGTCATATCCCCAAACTTCTTTGAGAATTTCGCTGGGTGACACCGTTTGACCATGCCGTTGTAGCAGGCAGTGCAACAGCTCAAACTCCAAGTGCGTGAGTTTAACGGTTTTATCAAACCAGATGGCTTCTAACCGCTCCGGAACCAGCGTCAGCGGCCCGAAATTGAGGATTTCGGTATGCTTGGCTGCCTGAGGAATGCGATCGGTTCGCCGCAACAGCGCCCGAACTCGCGCCAGCATTTCCTCAATTTCAAAGGGTTTAGTCAGATAGTCGTCTGCACCGGCATTAAAGCCTTCTACCTTGTCATGAGTTTGACCTAGCGCAGTCAACATGACGACAGGAATATCGGCTGTGCGCTCATCCCGACGTAGCCGCTGGCAGACAGTAAATCCATCTACTTTAGGCAACATCAAGTCGAGCATGATCAGGTCGGGCAAAAGCTGCAGCGCCAAGGCCTGACCTTTAATGCCATCTGGAGCCTGGCTCACATCATACCCAGCCATTTCCAGGTTTACAGCAACTAATTCTGAAATCGCAGGGTCATCGTCAATGACAAGTATGCGGGGCATCACTAAATTTTTATATTGTTGGTTACAGTTTATTGTCTAAGCGGCTATTTAGGAATACGAAGATTCCTGTACAGATTATAAGCAAGGATTCTTAATTCTTTCTAAGCAACCTGGTTTTGTTGACTTTTATAGCAGATTTGAATTTCTTTCATCAAATATTTTCGCGCTATTGGATCTGCATCAACCTCGAAATAGGGGACATCTTCACGGTTTACTGCAATGCTGGCAGCCTTTTTGCGGTTCCCTGCCGATCGCCTGCTCCCCATCGTCTGTAGTTTAAAGGTTTATGACGAAACTTGCTAATTTGTCGCTTTTTATGGATTCAGCGGAACGCCCCGAAGTCTCGTAAAATGAGGGACGGTCAAAATCCCACTCACAATTTAAGAAGGGCTATGGTTTCTGTTTCTGGTTGCATGGATGCATTACGCGATCGCGGACAATGTGCGCTCATTCCCTTCATTACAGCAGGCGATCCTGATCTGGAAACCACCGCAAAAGCTTTGGAGCTGCTGGATCGGAGCGGCGCAGATTTAATTGAGCTGGGTGTACCTTACTCTGACCCCCTAGCCGATGGGCCGGTGATTCAAGCCGCTGCCAGCCGCGCTTTGCACCGGGGAACTCGTTTAGAAGATGTGTTGGCGATGCTGAAGCGGGTTAGCCCCCAGCTCAAATCCCCCGTGATTTTGTTTACCTACTACAACCCCATCCTCAATCGAGGCATAGATACCTTTTTTCAAGAGATTGTGGCAGCAGGGGCCAGCGGTCTGGTGGTTCCTGATTTGCCGCTGGAGGAAGTAGAGGGCTTGCAGCAGGCTGCAGCTAAAGCTGGAGTCGAGATCATTTTGCTGGTGGCTCCCACTTCCCCTAAAGCGAGAATTGAAGCGATCGCCACTCAGTCGCAAGGGTTTATCTATCTTGTCAGCGTTACAGGGGTGACAGGGATGCGGACAGAAATTCAGTCGCGGGTGCAGGATTTGCTGACCGAGCTGCATGGCGTCACCGACAAACCGATTGGCGTTGGCTTTGGCATCTCGCAGGTGAATCAGGCCCGGCAGGTCAGGGAATGGGGAGCCGATGCGGTGATTGTGGGCAGTGCGTTTGTGAAGCGGCTGGCTGAGGGTTCGCCCGATCAGGGATTGCAGGCGATCGAGACATTTTGCCGCAGCTTGAAAGCCGCCATTAGCGAATGATAGGGCTGAAAGAACTGCGTGGAACCCTCAGAACTTCAGTATTTGATTCTTAATGCCCTCGATACCTTGGAACTCTTGCAGCAGAGAACCTATGATCAGGATACGGGCATTTGGTATATCCTCACACCTAGCCCCATGCTGTCCGTTGCCATGCTTTTACAAAATGGAGATATTGTTCCTATTACGCCTGTATCGGAACTATGAAAGATCTGACAGAATTGCAGCAACAGCAATATCGCCGCATGCTAGAGCTTTCTAATCTGGCCCGGCAGCGATATTTAGACGATGGTGGCGATCCGCACCGTTCGGCAGATGATAATTATCTTTCTCTTCAAGAACGGCAAGAATTTCTGGAACTGGGGCGGTTGCTGGGTAATGTGCGAGTCGTAGACGGCTATGTCTATTGTCAGGGGCGTTCTTGGAAAATCCCTGACGCTCTTTGACACTCCCCGGCGCGGTTCGAAAGCTACAGGTGACGCCTGAATAGATATAGGAATCAGCCTAGATATAGGAATCAGCGAGAGTCTTCAATGTCTCTCAGGTGCAGGTTAAGCGCCAGAATGGAAAGCTGGATCTCGCGTGCTGAGAGCGCCAGCGACAGAATCATCAACACCAGGCTGATGGCGAATAAAACTTTGCCCGCTGCCACCATGCCTGCAAATAAGCCAAACATGCTGACTACGCACAGCAAAAAGCTAGAGACCCCTAATGCCTGCATATCGCGGATCAGGCGCAGACGATGGCGCAGGTTAGCGATCTCCTGAAGCATGAAGGGGTCGGGTTTGTGTTTGTAGTCGGCGTGCAGTGAGCGGATGACGGAGGCGATCGCCAAAAACCGATTGGTATAAGCCAGCAACACCAGCGAAACGGCAGGAAACAGCAGCGCGGGCGTGGTCAACGTAAATTCCATGTAGATTCCCGAGGTTAAGTCAAGATCATGCCGCCCATCAACCGCTGATACCGATACTCTAATTCTGCTTTCATCAGCGTCCACTGATTTAAAGTAGCATCCAGTGCAATAATCTTCTCGGCCGCTTCCCGAGCCAGTTCCAGCACTTCCTGGTCTTCGACTAAGCTGGCCAGGGCAAAGTCTGGCAGCCCCGATTGGCGAGTGCCTAACACTTCCCCTGGG
Organism: Coleofasciculaceae cyanobacterium; assembly: GCA_036703495.1. Classification (GTDB taxonomy): domain Bacteria; phylum Cyanobacteriota; class Cyanobacteriia; order Elainellales; family Elainellaceae; genus Drouetiella. The sequence continues at coordinate 4,428 of DATNOY010000679.1, read as the reverse complement.
CCCCGGAAGCGCATATCCATCTCCGAGATAAAAAAGCCGTCTTGAGACTGTTCTAAGACCTTCAGGCGCTGCCTGGCTGTTTCGGCCTTAGAACTGCTCATCAGCAAACAAAAAGACTGATCGGCTCCTCGCCCCACTCGCCCCCGTAGCTGATGCAGTTGCGACAGCCCGAAGCGTTCGGCATGTTCAATCAGCATCACCGAGGCATTGGGGACATCTACCCCGACTTCAACGACTGTCGTAGAAACCAGAATTTGCGTTTGGTTGTCCCGAAACTGGCTAATCGCCTCATCCTTTTCAGCAGAACTCATGCGACCATGCAGCAAACCGACCTTGAACTCAGGAAACACGGTCTCTTGCAGGTGCTGGTACTCTTCGATCGCCGACTTTAGATCCAGCTTTTCCGACTCATCCACCAGCGGCAGCACTACATATATCTGCCGCCCTTGAGCCACTTCTCGCCGGATCAGGTCGTAGGCTTGTTGGCGATCGCCTCCGGTCAAGGCGGTTGTCTGAATCGGCTTGCGTCCGGGCGGGAGTTCATCAATCTGGCTAACTTCTAGATCTCCGTGCAGCGTCAGCGCCAGCGTCCGTGGAATGGGCGTGGCAGTCATCGTTAGCACGTGGGGATAGTTGCCCTTCTGCTGCAGCCGGGCCCGTTGCTGCACGCCAAAGCGATGTTGCTCATCGATCACGACTAAGCCCAATTTTTTGAATTGCACTGGGTCTTCAATCAGCGCATGGGTTCCCACCAGCAAAGGTAGTTCGCCGGTAGACAGCTCCGCATGAATTTGCCGCCGTTTTGCAACTTTGGTGGAGCCGGTCAGCAGTTCTACCGGCAGATGCAGCAAGTTAAACCAGCTGACTAGCTTGCGGTAATGCTGCTCTGCCAAAACTTCTGTGGGAGCCATTAAGGCTGCCTGGAAGCCCGACTGAATGGCTGCCAAAATGGCCACCACAGCCACCACGGTTTTTCCAGAGCCAACATCGCCCTGCACGAGGCGATTCATGGGAGTCGGCGTTTGCAGATCGTTGAGGATGTCATTAATCACCCGCTGTTGTGCGCCCGTCAGCTGGAAAGGCAAAACCTGATAGAAGTCGTCAATCAGTTGTCCGGTGGGGGCTAGGGATGCGGTGATCTGCAGTTGGCGTTGCGCCATCCGTCGCTTGAGCAAGCCCAGCTGCAGGTAGAAAAATTCATCAAACACCAGCCGGCTGCGGGCGGCTTTCAGGGCATCGGCATCGGGTGGAAAATGGATATTGGCGATCGCTTCCTGTAATCCGACCAGCCCATATTTTGTCCGCAGTCCCTCAGGTAAAGGCTCTTGAAGTTGAGTGACGGCCGGTAGGGCCGCTACAACGGCTTTTCGCACAACATCGGCTCCGACCCCGTCGGTAAGGGGATAGACCGGCACCACCCGCCCTACCTGCATGGAATCGATTGAGGCTCCCGAATGATCGAGCACTTCAATCTGAGGATTATCCAGCGTCATGCCATACTTGTCTTTTTTCACCAGACCTGAAGCGGCGATCGTTGCACCGGGTGGGTACAGCTTCTTTTGCTGCTCCTGCCAACCCCGATTTTGATAGCGGCTGCCAGCAAAGAATCGGCTTAGCTTCAGCTGGCCACTGCGATCCTGCACCACTAATTCAAAGATGGTGAGCTTGGCGTTGCGGGAGCTATTGAAACAAGTACAGCGCTTCACGGTTGCCACTAAAGTCACCGTGTCGCCGGGCGTGAGCTCCCGAATATTGATCTGCCGAGCATAGTCAATATGGTCGCGAGGGTAGTAGTAAAGCACGTCTCGCACGGTATTTAGCCCCAATTTGGCTAACCGTTCGCTGTTCTTAGCGCCAATGCCGGGCAGGTAGGTGACAGCCTGATCCAGCTGCAATTTGACACGGGGCTTGGCCTCAACCAGCGGCTTTGTTCGAGGGACTTTGGCTTTGGCTTTGGCAGCCGGAGAAGGGGCAGCAGTGGCAGCATAGCTGAGGGAACTTTCCGCTCCAATCGGTTCGCCAACGGTCGATCGCGCTTCTAAATCTTTGCGGGTTTGATAGATAAACCGGCGGGTTTCAGCCACCAGATGCTGCCGTTGTCCAAAGCTCAGATCCGCATAACGGGCAAACTCTCGTGAAATTTCCTGCGATCGCTGCTGCTGATCATGCGTCATCTCTGCTGAAGGCTGTCCCAGGCTAAAGCTGAGAAATTCGCTAAAGCGGTACTGGCTGCCCAGCAGGTCATTGAAGCCGCGATCGGCTTCGACAGAAAGGGCTTTTTGGAGGCGTAACCAGTCCATTGGCAGGATGGAGGATGAACAGGAGCAATAGATGCTGAGCAGGCTAGGGGACAGGGGACAGCCCTAGTCTTCATACCAGCTCGATCGCCAGGCAGATTCAGCTTGAGCGATCGCTTTTTCTTTTTGCCGCTTTTGGTATTCCCGTCCTAATTTATTGAGCTGTGCCATCAAAGTACGCACTTTAGAACGGCAGACCGCTACGGTAGGGTCGCTAAACTCAATTTCCGACAGCCGCAACCGAATCGTTGTTACTTGGGTCATAATCGCCTCTTCTTCTGATTCGCTTTCTACTAACAAGTTCAGCAGATTGGGCGGGCTGGCAGTTGTCTCGGCAGCCAGGTCAGCTTTAGAGGCAACCTCTAAAATAGGCTCTGGAAGCAGCTTAGGTAACACATTAGCTTTTTGGAACAGGCGGTTAGCGGTATGAGATAGCTTCTGCAATTGTTCTGCAATTCGCTCCTCTAAGCGCTTTTGCCACTGGGCCAGGAGGAGCGGTGTGGGTCTGTCACTTAGTTCTAGGTCGGCCTGGGTGCCAGGCTCCGGTTGCTTCCGGGGAAGGCTGATCGATTCTGGTGAGGCGTCTGGGGTCAGCCAGGTGGACGATCGCAACTCCTCAAATAACTTGTCGCGGATATTCTTTCTCTCTTCTCTCTCTTCTTCTGTTCCCTCTTCTGGGGGAGAATCTGGGGATGGATCCTCTGGCAGCAGCTCGTCTTCATCCAGCCATGCCGCTTCGGGTGATTTCTCTTCAGGCAATTTCTCTTCAGGCAATTTCTCTTCGGGCGACTGTTCTTCAGGAGCAGCGTCGGCAATAGCCTGGATGGGACGAAGTTGCTCGATTAGCTGGGTTTGAGTTTGCTTGGCAAGCTGGCGCAGCGATCGCTGCAGCTCTTGGCGTTGGTGAAAAGAAAGCTTCAAAAATTGTTCTGGATAGCCATGCGTGCAGAGGTGATAGCTGGCCAGGACAAACTGCTGCCGCACTGCTTTGCTTAATGCGGCAAGATACTGTTCATAAGCATCGTGGAACTCTTGAGCCAGGGTTGCTGTTGCTTGATCGAGCTTCGCGATCTCTTGCTCAATTTGCTCAACGGGTCTAACCATGCGATTTGCTTTAGTTAAAGGACGAACGATAGCTTTGCGATATTGCTGTTGCTATATTACTGAGAACCAGAGAGGCGAACCAGAGAGGGTATGGATGCTGCCCTCGGCGTAATCTGCTCGGAGCAACTACAGCTTCTAGGATAACGAGTTCAGTTACCCATAAGGCAGGTATGCCGTCGCCAAACAGGGCTGGAAAAAAATGGGCAGTGAGTTAGCGATCGAGTTAATCCCCCAATCTACTGCCCCACTGCCTATTCCAAAAACGAATTACAGCGTCTTTTGAAAACTGTAATCTCATAAGGGCACACTGCTGTACACCCCTACGGGATGGCTATTTCTTTTTCTTCTTCTTGTCAGATTTGTCAGATTTGTCAGACTTATTAGACTTGTCAGACTGATCAGGTTCAGCGGATGCTTCAGCTGCAGGAGCTTCCTCAACGGGAGGCGCTTCAGCTGCAGGAGCTTCTTCAACGGGAGCCGGTGCTTCAGCTGCAGGAGCAGCGTCCTTAACAGCAGTTTGAGCTGCCACTTCTGCTGCAAAATCTTCCTCTTGCTTTTCAATGCCTTCGCCCATGACAAAGCGAACAAAGCGACGAACCTGGATGTTTTCACCCAAACTCGCGACCTTTTGCTTCACCAGCTCAGCCACCGTGATGCTCTGATCTTTAATATATTGCTGATCGAGCAGCGAAAGTTCTTTGAGACGCTTGTCGATCCGCCCTTCCACAATTTTCTCACGGATGTTGACGGGCTTGTTAGACAAGTCGTCTTTACCCATCTCAATTTCTTTTTCTTTGGCAACTACTTCGGGCGGAATGTCTTCAACTTTGACATATTCCACGTTGGGGCAGGCCGCAATCTGCATGGCCACATCTCTCACCAAGGTTTGGAAAGCCTCGTTACGAGCCACAAAGTCGGTCTGGCAGTTTACTTCTACCAGCACGCCAACCCGACCACCCGTATGAATGTAGCTTCCTACTAAGCCTTCAGCAGTGACTTTGCCAGCTTTTTTGCCCGCCGAAGTAAT
>DATNOY010000678.1:0-8479 GCA_036703495.1 Coleofasciculaceae cyanobacterium | reverse complement strand
TGGTGCTGTTTGGGTTTGGCAGCATGGCCGAACGAGATTTGTTCCGACAGTTGATTAGCGTTAGCGGCATTGGCCCACAGATGGCAATGGCCTTGCTAGACACCCTAGGACTCGCCGATCTGGTTCAGGCGATCGTGTCGGGCAACACGCGGCTCCTGTCGCGCACGCCCGGTGTGGGGCCAAAAACGGCCGAGCGAATTGCCCTAGAACTGAAGTCCAAACTTTCTGAATGGCGGATGCAGTCTGGATTTACCCCCGATGCCGCTCCCGTTTCTTCGGTTCAGGAAGATGTGGAAATGACGCTGCTAGCCCTGGGTTATACCAATAGCGAAATCACCCAAGCGCTACGGGCCGTCGGGCAAAAAACAGCCCTGGCGAAAACGGCCCAAGCCGAAGATTGGATTCGGGAAGCGATCGCTTGGCTCAGTCAGTAGGTCACCCGATCGCCATCTCGATTGCAATGTGAACATCGCTAGCAACCGTCAACCAACAGATTAAAATAAAGCCTGTTCCAGGTTGACATAGCTTTAGGCGTGAGGGGGTTGAACGGTGAAATTAGGGCAATGGATTAGCTTTTTATGCATTGTCATCGTGCTGATCCTGTTGTGGCAGGCGCGCAATATCCTGCTGCTCGTATTCACTGCAGTAGTCTTGGCAACTGCTCTTAACAGCATCGTCCAGCGATTTTGTAAGTCTGGCATGCAGCGCAGTCGGGCAGTGTTGCTGACGGTCAGCATAACTTTCTTAACCCTAACGCTGGTCACTTATCTGATTGTGCCGCCCTTTGCCAACCAGCTGCTGAAACTGGGCGCGCTTGTTCCTGAGGGATTTTCGCGAGTCGTAGAATGGCTGGAATGGCTGCTCAACAATCGCCCAACCTGGCTAGAAAATTTTGAGCTTCCTAATGCCTCAAGTTTAATTCAGCAAGCCCAGCCTGTCTTGCGGGCAGTTGCACCTAACTTCTTTAACGTCTTCTCCGTCTCGCTGTCTGTAGTGCTGCAAATGCTGCTGCTGATCATCCTAACGTTGATGCTCCTGGCAAATCCGGTAGCTTATCGCCAAGCGGTCATTCAGCTTTTCCCTTCGTTCTACCGCCGCCGTGCCGATACCATTCTGCTAGAATGCGAAGTCTCATTGGTCAACTGGATGGGGGGAGCCCTGATTAGTTCGACGGTTGTGGCAGTTTTAAGCGCGATCGGACTTTGGGCTTTACAGATTAAGTATGTTTTAGCGCAAGCCCTGCTGGCAGGACTGCTAAATTTCATCCCAAACCTCGGCCCAACCCTCAGTATGGTGTTTCCGCTCACGGTGGCGGCCTTGGATGCCCCTTGGAAGGTGATAGCCGTCATCATCCTATATGTGGTGATCCAAAACTTGGAATCCTATTGGGTGACCCCAACCGTCATGGCCAACCAAGTTTCGCTGTTGCCAGCCATGACCCTGGCAGCGCAGCTTGTCTTTGCCAGCTTATTTGGCTTCATGGGGCTGCTGCTGGCTTTGCCAATGGCAGTCATCGCCAAGACTTTGATTCAAGAGGTTTTGATCAAAGATATTTTGGATCAATGGGGCAGCCGCCAAGAGCCGCCTGAATTGCCGGAAAGGGCAGCGATCGCACCTGAGCCGCCAGAAACCCACGCATTTCCCGCCGCAGATCTACCCGATAATTTGTTTGAAGACTGAACCCTAGCTGTTTTCGCCCACTAACCCCATAAACATTGATCATCCTCAAGCTTGAAGACTCGCATCAGCTGATACTGTTAAACAATAGGGTTGAGATGCAATCACACTCCTGAATCGAATTGTTATAAATGCTTAGTTATGAACTACGTTATTGCTGTCCTAGCGGATCGCATCCAGGCCGAGGCGGCTTATTCTGCCTTAGAAACAGCAGGCTTGCCTCTGCCGCAAATTAGTATTTTGGGAAAAGGCTATCAGAGTGCCGATGAGTTTGGCTTTATTGATCCCAAAAATCCGGCGCGCAAGCAGGCGCTACAAATGGCAACCTGGCTCATTCCGTTCGGATTTATTGGTGGCATTGCCTTTAACCTGGCAACTGACTACGAGCTGATTCCTCAAGTTGGGTTGGTAGGGAATCGGCTAATTGGAGGACTGTTAGGCGCGATCGCTGCAGCCATGGGCAGCTTTTTTGTAGGGGGTGGAGTCGGCTTGACTTTGGGCAGTGGAGATGCACTCCCCTACCGCAACCGCCTGAAGGAAGGCAAGTATCTGGTAGTTGTCCAAGGTGCACCCAACCTGACGAACCAGGCCACCCGCATCCTCCGCCAATTTTCTCCTGAAAGCTTACAAGGGTACATAGACCCAACCCAGGTATAGACTAGGTTAGGTCTATCTCGACTCAACACTATCCTTTACTCTCTATATCCTTTACTCGCTGTTCTCCATGCCTCTGCCGGATACCCTCGAAGAAGCGATCGCCCAAGCCCGTGCAGCCACGACCGCTGCCCTTGCGGATGGCTGTACGCGCCTACAAGTAGAACTACTGTTCCCAGAACTGAAAATCATGCCCGTTGCTGAGCAGTTTTTGCCCACCTTTGAGGATTTAGGAGCGCAGCTGCGGGTCTATTTCCCTGATGCTGGGGCGGCGGCCCTAGCGCGGCGAGATTGGGGTGAAAAGCCCTTTGCCATTCGCGGAATCAACGACATCAAGTCGGAGATCCAGCCCGACGAGCAGGCATTTCTGTTTGTCCAGCCTTCCTCAGTCGAGGTGTTAGACGTAGAAAAGCTGTGCCAACAGGCCCTGGATCGACCCGTTGTGATGTTGAATCCTAAATTGGAAGATGTGGCGATTATTGGCATTGGCTATGCCGGACGCCAGCTGCGCGAGCGGTTTTTGAGCCAGTTTGAGTCCTGCTACTATTTGCGACCGCTAGAGGGGGCGGCCGTGTTTCGGGCTTATCCAGGAACCTGGGAAGTGTGGCTGGAAAAAGAAAACGGCTACGAACTCATAGCCGAGGAACCGCAGCGACCGGCTGGAGAGGTGCTCGATCGCATTCTGCTCGGTGCCGTTGCCGGATCACCCGACGCAGCGCAACCTCCTCGAAGAGGTTTGTTATCTTCGCTGCAACAATTTCTGCGGGCCCTGAGCCAGTAGTGCTTCAGTAGCTTGGGATACTAGTTTTAACCTATACTTGGAAAATAAATCACACAAATTTCAAGATTTAGGCTTGTGGCTCAGGACAGTTTTTGGGCACACTGGATGAGGAGATAGAGTCAAAAGCAAGCAAAGCTCCTGAATTGCTCAGCTGGGTGGTTTGGGAGAATTGGATAGTTTAGATATAGGAACTGTCGAGCTTGAAGGCCAGCGCCTCAAAGACGAGTTTCTATCCAAACCAGGGTGGATCTGTTAGCGTTTCAAGTGATAGGTTCAGACCTGACTAGGTTGGTCTTAGCAAGAAGGTAGGATAACGTGGCTAGTGCTCGACGCATTTTCATCGGAGATGTACATGGTCATTACGATGGCTTGATGAAATTGCTGGAGGTAATAGCGCCCAACCAAGACGACCAAGTCTACTTTGTAGGGGATTTGATCGATCGCGGGCCGAAAAGCGCTCAGGTGATTCAATTTGTCCAGGAGCAGGGCTATTTTTGCGTCTTGGGCAACCATGAACAGCTTTTGCTAGAGGCGTTTCCGGAGGGCGATCGCGTTTCCCAATACGCACTGCAAGCCTGGTTACAAAGTGGTGGGCAAAATACGGTGGCCAGCTACACTGATCCAGAATTGCTTTTGGAAAGCATTTCCTGGTTACGCACCTTGCCAACTCACTATGATCTAGGCGATGTTTGGCTAGTTCATGCGGGGCTACATCCTCGGCTGCCCATTCATGCCCAGACCTCGCAAGAGTTTTGCTGGATTCGGGAAGAGTTTCACAGCACTCCCAAACCCTATTTTGAAAATAAGCTAATCATCACCGGACACACGATTACCTTCACCTTGCCAGGTGTCTCTCCAGGCCAATTGGCTCGGGGGCAGGGGTGGCTAGATATTGATACAGGAGCCTATCATCCTAAGAGCGGCTGGCTGACAGCATTGGATCACACCAATCAACAGGTGTATCAGTACCATGTGTTCAATCGGCGATCGCGGGTGCTGCCATTTGCAGAAACAGTCGTGGATATTGAACCGAGTCAAATTACCAAGCGCCGCCAATTGCTCCAGCTTTAGGTATTGCTTGAGCCCGCTGCCGAAAAGCTCCCCAATTCCTAAGGAGTTGGGGAGCTTAACTGTCTTCTTAACCTTCTCAGCCTTCTCAGCCTTCTCAGCTTCACAAATTGAGCTTCAAGCCTAACGAATGGAGCTGACCTTAGCTCGATAGCTGGCGGTATCCAACCCCTTACCGATATTGGCGGTTGCCGGGTCAATTTGCTGATTGAGTGCTGCAATTCGGTCAGCAGTTGCCGGGTGGGTACTCAGGAAAGTTGGAACTGAGCCTTGGTTTAGCAGCTTTTTCAAAAATGCCACCATGGCCTCGGGGGCATAGCCCGCTCGCTTAATATTAGCCAACCCTTTTTGGTCGGCTTCCAGCTCTGCCTGACGACTACCCGGGCGGTTGATCGCCAGTTCTACCCCAATGTTAACCGCCGTATTGCGATCCAGTCCTGCTGCCGTTGCCAAACCGGCTTCTAGCGCCCGTTGCCGCATTTGCTCCACGGCATGACGCGCCGCAATATGTCCAATTTCATGCCCAAGAACGCTGGCCAGTTCTGCTTCGTTGTCGGCGATCTTCAGCAACCCCTTCGTGACATAAACATATCCCCCCATCGTTGCAAAAGCGTTGACGGCACTCATATCAACCACTTGAAAAACGTAAGGAATATTGGGGCGATCGCTTTGAGGGACTAATCCCTGCCCGACTTGATTCACATATTCGGCAACCGTGCGATCGGAATATAGCTTTAGCTCTCGAGAAACCAGCTGTTGGTTAATTCTGCCTCCCAACGCCACTTCCTGCGCGTCCGACATACTGGAAAGCTGAATAATTTGAATTCCTCGAAATAGCAGATCCAGGATAGGCAGTGCCGGTGAGGATTGGGGTGTCCCGATCACTAAACCCAGCGCCACCAGCAGCGAGATTAACCCATAGATCCAGCGACGACGCAGTTGAGCATAAATTTGAGCGAGGGAGCTAATCATACCTAATCATGAAGAATAGTTGGGCTGAAACAAAGAAGCGGATATGGCAACCCTAAGCCCCAGGACGCGATCGCAGCAGTTTTGTTTCCTTAATCACAGTTTAGATTTTTAGCCTGACGATTGGGAAAGCTGCGCCGTCAGCAGCCCCAGGCTGGGTTCCAGATTTTTCATGCCGCTCTTGACGCATCTCTTGATGCATCTTCCTGATCTTTGGGGTGACTTTGCTGCTAGAGTGCTTGTTGAATTAAAATTCGATTGTTTCGCTGGCGAGAACGCGCTGCATGGCTATTGTAGATTCCAAAGGTCGCTTGTTTGGCAAAATCAGCCTCCTAGATATTGGGGCAACGCTGGTGATTTTGCTGGTGGTAGGTGGATTATTCTTGCTGCCTGGTAGCTCCGGCTCCTCCCTGGTGCAGACCGGCACCTCAACGAAGCCCATTGAGGTTGATGTTATGGTGCGAGGGCTAACCGTTGCCGATCCCCAGGCCTTGTTGAACGCACTAACGAACGAAAAAAAGACGAACATCATTATTCGCAATCAGCCTTACGGCCAAGTGAACCTGCTTGGCGTCAAGCAGTTGCCGCGCACAGTGGCCGCACCTCAGCCTGATGGCTCTCTGAAGGCACTGCCTGATCCACGCCCTGAGTTAAACTACACGCTGGATATGATCGTGACGGTCGGTGGTGATGCCCAAATCCTCAATGATGGGCCGGTGTTGGGCAACAACAAAATTAAGGTAGGCACGCCGATGGAGTTGGAAGGACAAACTTACCGATTTAATGCACCTGTCGTCGGGGTCAGAATCTTAGACAAAGCGAAGGCCGGTTGATTGAGGAACAGGGATAGCTTTAACCTGTAGCTTCAACCCGTAACTTCAACAAAGTTAACTGCACCTCTGGAAAGATCGGCATAGCCTGAAGAACAGAAATGCGTCAGATCTGAGGAGACAGGGGATGGAGATGAGCGATCGCATCCAATGGTTGCGGCAAAACACGCCATTTAGTACTCTTCCAAACCAGATATTGGAGGCGATCGCGGCCGCCTGCCAAGACAAAACGCTGCAAGACAATCGGCGGCTGGTTTTAGAAGATACCGCACCGACTGCAGTTTACATCCTGCGATCTGGACGGCTAGAAGCGTATCGAACCAGCGCAGACAGCTTGGCCAGCGCCAGCAGCTTGCTGCCAGGTTCGGTGCTACACCTGAAGGAGCTGTTGTTAGACCAGCCTGCCGAGCAGACGGTGATCACCCTCAGCACCTGTGAGCTATGGGAAATTCCTCGTGCAGCGTTTCTAGCGTTAGTGGAGGCGCACCCTGAGATTAGCCGCACTTTTTCGCGCCAGCTGGCCGCCGAGCGAGACCAGATGGCCGCCCAGCTCGCCTTTGAACAAGAACGGCAGACGGCGCTACGTCCCTACTTAGTGCCCAAGGTGAAGCAGGGAATTGTCGGATCGAGCCGCTATGCTGTGCGGCTGCGGCAGGATATTCGTAAGGCTGCGGGCGATCGCCGTCCCGTTTTAATTTTCGGCGAACCGGGGCTAGGCAAAGACAACATTGCCTCTCTGATTCATTTTGGCTCTGAGAGCCGCAAGCAGCCGTTGATCAAAATTAACTGCGATAGTTTACAGCCCAACGGAGCAGAGCTGTTTGGGCGAGCCGGGGGGAAGCCGGGCTTGTTGGAATGGCTGGGCACAGGCACCCTGATGCTGAACAATGTCCAGGATTTACCTAAAGACCTGCAAGGCAAGATTCAGCAGATATTAGAAACGGGAGAATATTTACCCGTCAGTCGGGAAGGGGCGGTAGCAGAACCGAAGCGATCGCAAGTTCGCATTATTATGACGGCTGAACGCAACCTGCCCGAAGCATTAAACTGCAAAAAACTGGGGACGTACATCATTAAAGTGCCGCCTCTACGCGTCACCAAAGCCGATATTGCCGCCCAAGTGACTTACTACATCAGCCTGTTCTGCCGGGCAAAAGGACTACCTCAGCCCAAAGTTGCGCCCGAAGCATTGCGCCGGTTGCAAGGCTATGATTTTCCGGGGAATCTAGCAGAACTAGAGGGATTAGTAGAACGAGCGGTCATCCAATCCAATGGCGCACCGGTTCTGACGGAAGAGGTGTTCTGGTCTACCAGCACCAAAGGCAGGCGCTTCCGGCTGAATTTGCTCAACGCCTATCCACAATTACGGCAATTCCTACGCAGCTCCTGGTGGCCGGATCGCATTAACTATGGCTTCACGCTATGGTTTTTTGCGATCGTCGTTGCCGTTTTGTTTTTCGGCCCGCAAAGCCGCGATGCCAATATAGCGCTCAACTTTTTTTGGGCCTGGTGGTGGCTGTTAATCCTGGTGGCATTTCCCTTTGTCGGTCGCCTCTGGTGTGCATTTTGTCCGTTCATGATTTATGGCGAACTGACTCAAAAGCTGTCGCTGAAGTTGTTTCCACGCCAGCTGCTGCCCTGGCCCCGACAACCGGCCGAACAGTGGGGCGGGTGGTTCTTATTTGGCTTATTTGCCTTGATTTTGCTATGGGAAGAGCTATGGGATTTAGAGAATACGGCCTATTTGTCGGCCTGCTTGCTGCTGCTGATTACGGCAGGAGCGATGATTTTCTCTACCCTATTTGAACGTCGGTTTTGGTGTCGTTACCTTTGCCCGATTGGCGGCATGAATGGCCTGTTTGGCAAATTGGCGATGATTGAATTGCGGGCTCAGCAAGGCATCTGTGCCGCATCCTGTACCACCTATCAATGCTATAAAGGCGGCCCTCAGAAAGGAGAAGGCATGGAAACTGGCGGTTGTCCAGTGTATTCGCATCCTGCGCAGTTGCAGGATAACCGCGATTGTGTCCTCTGTATGACTTGCCTCAAAGCTTGTCCGCACCGCTCGGTAGAGCTAAACCTGCGTCCACCTGGGATTGAACTGTGGACAACCCATACTCCAACTGCTCATGAAGTGGCGCTGCTGTTCTTGCTGTTGGGTGCAGTCTTCTTACATCGCCTGCCCGAAATTACCGATCGCTTAGGTTGGGCCGTTGATTTAGAGGAGTTTGGCATCCATGCAGCCCTATCGGCAGGCGTGCTGCTCGTTCCAGGGGCGATCGCCCTACTGTGCCATCAGCTGATTCGGGCACTCCACCCCAACAACTCCAAAGCTTTCAATTTTATTGTCCTGGCCTATGGCTATCTGCCCCTGGTTCTAGGCGCTAATCTGGCCCACTATTTGCACTTAGGGTTAACCGAAATGGGGCAGGTCGTGCCGGTAACGCTGGCCACATTTGGCATGAGGGGATGGCAGGCTCCGGCGATCGCGGCTGATCCC
>DATNOY010000677.1:0-3873 GCA_036703495.1 Coleofasciculaceae cyanobacterium | reverse complement strand
GAGAATGATGGCTTCTAAGTCAGACTGCTGACCCAAAAGCCGCAAATGAGTTTGGATCTGTTTCGGTTCATCTGGAATCAGCACATAGTCCAATATCTGATGCCCTGCCTCCTGAAGCAATTGCTGAATCAGTTGGCCGCTGCGATCGGTTTCCGGCGATCGCGTATCACTAATGGTAATCACCGCACAGCGAATGGCGAGCGGCTGAGTGTCAGGGTGAGGAGCATACGTCATGGAGCAACCAGAGTAGGAAATTGACGGCAATTTTCATCGGCGTCGGCCGTACGGCAGGGGCGCACCCTGCGCCCTTACCAAAGCGCCCTTACCAAAGATGAAGGGTTTTATTCGGCTTTGTTGAAGCCCAAATCGTTCTTCTCGGCATATCTTTCCATGAAACGCATGAACCGATCCCACTCTTCTGGATTCTTCATGACATAAAAGGCTTCTAGTCCGGCTGGTCTACCATTGATGAATTTGGCATTCACATCCTTAGTAGAAATTTCGCCTTCTTCATCAATCATGTACATGCCTGTAATGTCATCACTGCGATCGTCCCCTAAGGCTCTGGGGTTTTCAAAATAGAAAATTGCTTGTCCATTGCTGCCATCCTTGGAGCGAGTCAGACGAACAGCAGGAACGACTTCTTCGGTAACACCTCTAGAAAACTGGATTTCAGCCATACCCTACCTTATTCTTTTAATCATCGTTTACGTAAGCTTAAACCTATCTTCCCATTTTTTTGAAGCATGGAATGATGCGGAATCAAGGATAGATAGGGAGGCTCATGTCTGCTTTCCGGTAAAGCCAGATTATTTTTTGAAAGCCTCGCTCCGTGAGGCTTTCAAAAAATAATCTGGACTTGACTCAGCTGAAAATTTCTATACGAGTAGATAGCCATAATTAAACATAAAACCTTAAAACCCTGTGCCGCCCGCGCAGCGGGCGGCACAGGGTTCTAGATCTGGTTTTTAATTACGCTGAGGTACTGAGTAGCGCTTTGCGCTTGGCTAAATTTCACGCAGTTGAGCGCGGTATAGCGGTTCTCACGGTTATCCAATACAGAGAGCGACAACGCCCCACGCCGTTTATCTGTCCCTCAATTGCATGGGAAACACGATAGGGCAACTTGGCTGTAGAAGAGAATGCTTTCGGCAATGGCTCGGGATAGACAGCGACGGTATTCAGCATTATTCAGGTTAATGGCATCTTCTGTGTCTGTTAGGCAGCCCAGTGAGAGGCACACTGCAGGAATGCTATTGGGGATGTCAGCAAACAGTTCCAGATCGGCGGGCTGGACGCCGCGGCTGCGGGTATCTATGTTGCAGAGGATGGTTTTGTGAAGCAGTTGGGCAAAGCGGGCGCTCTCAAGTCCAGGCAAATGGGCAACCGCAATGCCATTTAGATCTGGATGAGCAGGTGCAGCGGCATCTAACTGAAGACCGATCCATAAATCGGCGCTGAGACTGCCAGCTGAACTACCCGCTGAGCTATCAACTGAACTATCCATTGAACTATCAACTGAACTATCCATTGAACTATCAACAGCTGAATGATCAACCGGCGATCGCCCCAGTGAGGCTTCCACCCCTTGAAACTGCAGCAGACTAGCCACGGACTGAGCAATCGACAGAACAATTTCTGCCGCTTCATCCGAACTGACTGAGTCCTGAGGGAGCAGGTACGGCTGCAAGATCACCCCAATCGGCTGCTGCGGATCTCGAGGTTGGGGTTGTTGGGGTTGATCTGGATCAATCTGATAGGGAGAAGCGATCGCCGGACATTGACCGAGCTGGACTAAAGTCTGGTATACCATAGCGGCAATTTCGGCGCGGGTAGCAGGTTCGTTCGGTCTTAAAGAACGCAGGTGCGGGTAGTTGACCACTAGGTTGGCTTGAGTAGCAATTGCGATCGCCGCTCTTGCTGATTTTGGAATAGCGGCAGCATCGTCGTAGCGATCGAGGAGATCCAGGTTGATGGCTGCAGGACGCTGTGGCAGCCCTTCGACCAGCGATTGTAAAACCTGAATTCTTAAAATGGGCTGCTCTGGCTCCGTTGCCCAAAGCGTGTGGCGCTGTCCGGCAAACCATTCCGCATATTCAGCAACAGACATCGGTGCATCTGGCTCAAACTTGCCGTTGGCACCGCCCTCAAACCAGCCTTGGCTAACGGCACCCTGAATCCACTGCTTGGCCCAATGCCCCTGAATGTCGGCAAACGTGACCCAGTGAGCGGCAGGATTGACAATATAAGGAGAAGCGATCGCCCTGACAACTCCCTGCATCACTAGCGCTTGATAGATCATGGCAGCCGCTTCGGACGGGGTAATGGGCAACAGGGGCTGGAGCCGCTCGATCTGCGGATACAGAACTACGAGCCGATGCTGGGTGGCAGCCGCCACGGCCGAGGCAGACTGGCTGGGAATTTGGGCGCGATCGCTATAGACTGCCAGACTGCCCACATGTCCTGCGGTTAATCCTAACCCCTGCACCAAGGAGACGATCGCCTGCAGGCGGGTTACGGCAGCATCGGCAGAGAGGGGCTGAACATGGGGGATCTGCAACGCTTGAGTCAACAAGGCTTGATACTCAGCCCCCGATAGACTTAACGCAGGTTGCGGGCAATCGTCAGCGTTCTGAAGAAACGGCTGCAGCCCTTGAATAAAAGCCGTTGCCCAGTCTGCTGAGCAGCGAGGTAGCGGAGGGGATGCCCTGTGCTGGACAGGCGGGGCGACACTTTGCAACGGTACAAATTGCACTACGCCACGGACTCTGGCAGGCGAGATCTGATTGCCAGCGGAGTCGATCGCGATCGCCGTTTGGTTGCGCAGGTCGCAGTCTCTGTTGCCTTGGAACGAATTGCCTGCTGCTTCTGCCGTATTGCCTAAGTCGGGTTGAGCGTTGCCAAAAACGGACAGACCTTCGCGGCTGTTGTATTCAATGGTGTTGCCCCGCAGCACCGGCCGACAGCTGCCGGACAGAACTAGCCCACAGCGGTTTTCCGCAAATTGGCTGTCAATAATTAGGGGAGCCGCGCGATCGCTAAGCACAATCCCCAAGCCGTTGTCGAGAAACATACTCCGGCGCACTTCGCCTTTGGCATAGCGAACAAAGGCAATCCCGCTAGCCCCATTGCCCTGGAACAGACAGTTGGTGATGGCTGGCTTGGCAGTTCCGGTGACAAAAATGCCTTCTCGTTGGCACTGGCGCAGCGTGCAGTGAGCGATCGTGGGATGTGTATCTTCAATCCAGATGCCGCTCCCTTTGGCGATCGGGTTGGTGACGGTGACGCCTCGCAGTTGGGCAGCGTCCTCCAGAAGCAACGTCACTGACTGTTGAGCAAAGGTGGGGCTATGAAATTCGCCACTGCCAACAAGGGCAATGCCTCTACCCCGACTGGCCGGGTTGCCCACTACCGTAATGCCGGCGGCGATCGCCAAAGGGAACACTTCACCACTCTCGATCGTATAAGCACCGGGGTTGAGGTAAATCACACTGCCCGTTACGACCTGTTGCAAGGCTGCCGTCAGCGTTTTGAGGGGCTCGTTGGCTTCGCCTGTGGCGCGATCGTCCCCTTTCGCTGGATCAACATATACCGATCGAATTCGCTCTTCACCCATGCCCCAGTTCCTATGGCGTTCGGGTGAAGCATAGCGTAGTTAGGAGGATTTTGGATTTTAGATTTTAAAGGGGGTTGGTGCGGTGGGGCTGCAACAGGGTTAGCCACCTTGCCGGGGGCTGAGTAACCAGCGCCAGATGATGGGTGCCGAGCCGATCGCACTAGCCGCAATAGCGGCGATCGCTCTGGCGAGGGCGGAGATTGTTAGCAGCAGCAGGCGGTCTGACCAAAGCGTTTGATGCTTAAGGGGCGATCGCT
>DATNOY010000676.1:0-2950 GCA_036703495.1 Coleofasciculaceae cyanobacterium | reverse complement strand
AAACTCCAGCACACGAGCAATACAGTCCCCAATAATGGTTGATCGCAAATGCCCTACATGCATTTCCTTGGCAATGTTGGGAGCGGAGAAATCTACAATGACCCGCTTTGCCGTTTTAGCAATCGGAATGCCCAGCCGCTTATCTGCCTGAATTTGTCTCAGATGCCCTTCTAGGTAATCCGTTTTCAGCGCCAGGTTGATAAATCCTGCGCCTGCTACTGTCGGCGGTTCACATAAATCAGCCACATCTAATTGTTGGACTAGTGCTTCTGCGATCGCCCGTGGTGCTTTGCCCAGTCGCTTTGCCAATGCCATGGCCACATTAGATTGGTAATCCCCAAACTTAGGATTGCTGGCTGGCACCAAAATCGGATCAGTCCCTGCCAACTCTTCCCCAAATGCAGACACCAATGCTTGCTCAAACCGCTGTTTCAGTTGGGCGATCGTTTCTTTCATAACTCCATCAGCTAACATCCGCTACTTCTAGAATAGCGACTGGACTTACTCATCATTCAGCACAGACGCCCTTTTGGGCAAGTCCAACCCTCAGTCGAAAATTCACTGACATTTTGCGGTTCTCCTGCAAGGACTCTTTGCCAAATCCGTGATGCCGCTGAAGAATCTCGAATATTGCAAGCGTATCTTGAGCACAAGGAAATCTAAAACAGATGGCTTTTCCTTGCTCATGATTCATTGCTAAACAAGGGTTTCACATCTATGGTCGCTTCTTTCAATCCTCCTGTTTCAACCGCTCCAGCGTCTGTATCAATTGATCTAATCAACGTGGCTAAGGCATTTCACAACGATCCTCAGCAGATTAAGTTAGTGCAATGGCTCCAGTCTTCCACAGGGGCACAAAAGCAATCCGAGTTCGCGTTGATGTGGCGGGATGGGCAATCTGGAGGTGCGATCGACTTTGTCAAAGTGTTCCAATCCTATCAAGGACAACCCCATCAAAATGCTGCTCTTAAGTGGCTACAGGCGAACACTCAACCTAAAACGATGGAAGGGTTCACCCAGATGTGGAGCGATTGGAACTTAACGGCTCCCCAAAATAAAGAGATTCGTCTTCAGGTTCCGTATTACCAGCAGGTCGATAATAAATACGAGCCGATGCGAACCTGCAACACCTCTAGCTGTGCAATGGTTGCCAAATTCTTGGGGGCTAAAATTTCTAGCGATGATGCGTACTATCAAAAAGTTATCAAGTATGGCGACACGACAGATCACGGTGCCCAAACCAAAGCTTTGGCTGAGCTAGGCATCAAGTCAGTCTGGCGCACTGATCTAGGCTTCAATGATCTCGATACAGCCCTCACCGCTGGACTGCCTGCCGTGATTGGCATTCTTCATCGCGGTACTCTGGCTTCTCCCACAGGAGGACATATGATCGTTGTCATCGGCAGAACCGTCAGCCAAGACTACATCTGTCATGACCCTTTTGGCAGTCTCCTGGATGCGGGAGGCGGCTATACGGGTAATGTCAATAATGGTAATGCCGTAGTTTATCCCCGTTATGTCTTGACTCGCCGCTGGCTACCCGAAGGCGAAAAATCTGGCTGGGGTCGGCTATTCATGAAATAGAGCTATAAATGTAAGCTTTTTGAAAACCTTGCCCCGCAAGGTTTTCAAAAAATATTTTGTACTGCACGCAATTGAGCACAGCGATAGATTCAAGACAAAGATAACTGCTCCCTAGCCTTGCTTCATTCTCATACTGAGATCTAACCAAGTCGATCGCGTAATTGGCGCACTGCTTGAGATGTAATCTACCCCCGTCTCCGCTACAGCCCGAATCGTCTCTAGCGTGATATTCCCTGAAGCCTCTATCTTGATCCGGTCATTCGTTGACCGGATTTTTTCTACGGCAACTCGCATCATCTCTAGCGGCATATTATCTAGCATGATGATGTCTGCCCCATGTTGTAAGGCTTCTGCCACTTGGTCAAGACTCTCGGTCTCAACTTCAATGGTTAAAGGATAGGGAATCAATGCCCGGATTTGAGCGATCGCTGCTCCAATTCCTCCGGCTGCCGCAATATGGTTGTCCTTAATCATCACCCCATCATCCAACCCCATGCGGTGGTTCGTCGCTCCTCCTACTTGAGTCGCATATTTCTCTAAAATTCTTAATCCCGGTGTTGTCTTGCGGGTATCCACTAACCGAGTCGGCAAATCTGCAATTTTCTCGGCATATTGACGCGTCATCGTCGCAATGCCGCTCAGCCGCATCGCCAAGTTCAGAGCAACGCGCTCCCCAGTCAGCAAGGCATTCAAAGAACCTGCAATCTGAGCAATAGCCTGACCAGGCTTGCACGCTTGCCCTTCTTCTACCGTCGGAGTAAACACTACCTGACCATTGAGCAGCTGAAAAACTCGAGCAGCGATCGGCAAGCCTGCAACCACGCCTGCTTCTTTAACAATCCACTGAGCCTGTCCGGATCTAGAGCCAGAAGCTAGAAGAGATTGAGTAGTGCGATCGCCCCTGCCAATATCTTCTAATAACCAATCCTGCAGCAATTGATCTAAAACCAAAAGTGGTGGCAGTACGCCAGTTGGGGTGTTCATCTCAAAAATTGACGCTCAATACGTTCCATAACAACACAAAAGCAGCTTAGCTCACTGCATAGGCTCTACCTGAAGCTTTGCCTCAAATGAATCCCTTCCAGGAATCAATGTATTGTAGTTAACCAAACGCTTGACAAACTCTCTGTAGCATGTTTGCCATCCACATCCCTATTAGTAACCCTGGCGATCGCTAGACCCTTTGTAAATAAAGGATTTCAGGAAAACCGGAAAATCTTTTCCCTTAGAGTTGACAGAATTAGGATGGGGTCGTTATATTGATAAAGCGGTCGAGGGAAGCCAAGCGAGAGTGAGGCGGAGAGCGGCGGTCTCGAACCTAGAAAAGATTATAGTTTAGAAGTCAAGATAGCACTTATAGCCTGGT
>DATNOY010000675.1:0-3198 GCA_036703495.1 Coleofasciculaceae cyanobacterium | reverse complement strand
GAGAAAAATCTTGATTATTCAAATTGGCGTTGTTGTAGTTCACCGTGTCTATAGCGGCGATCGCCGGTCTGGCATCCAGCATGATCCACAGAAACGTCAAACAAATCATCAAAATTAGGCTAAGTCCACGTACCAGCAGCTTTTTCAATCGGCTGGCATGAGAACGGGACGAGGAGGTTGGGGAAAATGAAAAACTTTCAGTCATGCAGTGGCTAGAAATGGCTTATCTTTCATTATTACGAAATTGCGAAATAAGCAAAACTACTAGGCTGAGGTATGGGCTTCAGAAGGTTGTAGTGGAATGTTGGGTAGACTGCTGAGCTGATGTTGCAGCAGAGTAGCTTTGTCAAGATGACTGTCTAGAGCTTCTAAACTGACAAAAAATTCGCTACCTGCGGTTTCATAGAATTGCACTATTTTGAAATCGAATAGCTCTAAATTCATCAGAGATTTAAGCAGCCTCAAGAAGGAGCTGGGTGTAAATACCCAACAATGAGCATCTAAGTAACTATCGCTGATAAAACTGTCGTAAGCCATCTTCCAAGCTTCTGACTCAGAATGGATTGGGGTTAATTCCCAGTCATTTACCGCTGTATCCCAGGAAATCATGCCCTGCCGAGATACAGCAGATGAGAGATAATCAAAAATCTGACGCGGGGAAGGTTTCCTAGAACGCCGCAGATAGGACTCTATCACATCAGCAGGTTTAGTAACATGACGGTAATAATCAAAGCAAAACTGCTTATCGGGAATTGCTAACGAAAGAATACCGCCTGGTTTAAGAACTGCTCGCATCTCTTGCAGCCAACTGATAAAGTCAGGGACATGCTCAATGACATGAGAGGCAATAGCATAATCGAACGGTGCTGCTTCTTTAGCCAGCTCAGGTAAACTCTGAACTCCCCAAACGTAATCCACCTCTACAATCCTGCTGGTGTCAACATTGGGACTACCTGTATATTTGGCTTTTAACTGTTCCGAAGTGGCATAATCCACATAGCGGATTGACCCCATTTCTCGGGTCACGATTGGAGTTGCTAAGGGTCCAACTTCAAGCCCGGACTGTGTTGCTGGATCGATACAGCAGAGGAGTTTGGCGTTTCTTGTTAGCATGATGATGGTGCAACAGATGCGCTAGCGATCGGGTGTTAGCTGCCCAAATGTAACAGCTTCAGCCTGATCTATCAGGTAAATGATACCGAAGGCGATCGGCTCAGTACTTTAAGTTAATACAATGCAATAGACTCAATAGAGGGACTGTTTTGATCAAAGCTTACGGGTTTCTGTCCCTTAGGTCTTTTGGAGTCCACATAACGCATAGCACCTATGACCTTAAGGCTGGCAAAAAGACTGGCAAAGTACCTGGCTTTTTGATGCAGCGCACAAAGTTTGGTCAACCGGCGATCGGAACACCGCACCGTTATAAGGCGGCTATCTCGGCAATGGCAAATCTGAAAAGCTGATTACATTTCGTTACGATAAGTTCATGCAACAAAATCATGTTTGTGGCTTACAGCCGAAGGAGTCAACAGTATGAATGGCAACCTACGGGTTGGAAGCCTGTTTGGCATTCCCTTTTATGTGAATTTCTCCTGGTTTCTGATCTTAGGTCTAGTGACCTGGGATTATGGCAATCAGCTAGGGTTTGCTTTCCCCGCTTTAGGGGCATCTGCTTGGCTTCTGGGTTTGGTAGCAGCGTTACTTTTATTTGTTTCAGTGCTGGCTCATGAGCTAGGACATAGCTTCGTGGCCCTTCGCCAAGGCATTCCAGTTAACTCGATTACCCTTTTCCTGTTTGGTGGCTTAGCCAGTCTGGGCGAAGAATCCAAAACTCCGGCAGGGGCATTTTGGGTGGCGATCGCTGGACCTCTAGTTAGCCTCATCCTTGCCGGTAGTTTAACGGCTGCTGCCACCGTAACTGGCATCACAGGAGCAGGTGCAGCGGTGCTGGGACTGGTTGCTTCGATTAACTTAGCACTAGCCCTGTTCAACCTCCTGCCTGGTCTACCGTTGGATGGCGGTAATGTCCTCAAGGCGTTGGTTTGGAAGATAACTGGCAAACCTTACAAAGGCGTTGCTTTTGCTAGCAAAGTGGGTCAGTTTCTGGGATGGTCAGGTATTGGTTTAGGTGTGCTCTATATGCTGGGCATTAGCAGCATTGGTAGCATTTGGACTTTGCTAGTGGGCTGGTTCCTCCTGCAAAATGCCGATCGCTACAGCCAGGCAGCCAGAATTCAGGAAGAGATGAGCGGTCTAACGGCAGCCGATGCCGTGATTCCCAACAGCCCGATTATTTCTGAAGATCTACTGCTGCGTGAGTTTGCTAACCACTACATCATTGGCAGCACGGCTGATTGGAAAAAGTATCTGGTCACCGATGAAGCGGGTCAACTGGTGGGTGAAATTCCGGTTGATGCGTTGAAGATGATCCCCACAAATGACTGGTGGAGCACCACGGTTCGGGAGTTGATGCAACCTGCACCCCACATGGAAACCGTAGATTTCAACCAATCGCTTCTGGAAGTCGTGAAACTTTTAGAAGAAAAGCGGACTCCGGCGCTAGCCGTTCTTAAAGAAGGCACCATCATTGGGCTATTAGAAAAAAGCTCAATTCTCAAGCTCTTGCAAAAGCGAGCAGAAGCTAAGCTTGCTGCAGCAAATTAATCGCAGGAGCGATCATTCAGGTGAGGCTGTTGCCCGCCTCACCTGCTCTAGACAGCAAGCTTAGTTCCAAAAAATTCCTCCCTGCAAGGGAGGAATTTTTATGCAGTTTTATAGTGCTACACACTCAGATAAGGGCAAGGGGTTGTGGGGGCGCAGCGCCCAGCCAGGGTTGAACTCCCTCCCGTTTCATCTGTATTGCCATATGCAGCCCAATTAGGACAGGGTGCAGAGGGAGAACCCCTACACCCTGTCGCCCATTCTATGGCTGTAATAACTAACTTTTAGGATCAGGTTTAATCCGCCGGAGTATGGTTGGAAAACACATAAATTCGCTGAGTTTCCAGAGTTTTGCAGACATCTGAGGGTTTGACCCGATCGGCAAGGGCACCTTGATCCAGCTTAAAGATCTGCCGATCAAGCTGCACTTGTAAATTCGCCAATGGATCGCCGCCCAATGAAATTAAAAACTCCAGCTGTTCTACAGACTCCCAGCTAGCCAGGATGTCTAAAATTTGAGCGATCGCCATAACACAG
>DATNOY010000674.1:0-9022 GCA_036703495.1 Coleofasciculaceae cyanobacterium | reverse complement strand
CGTTCGCCAACGAGGGCTTCTCGCAGCTGATCTTGCAGCTTTTTCAGGTGACGCGCTTCAATCAAAGCTCGCGTCGGGATGGTGCCAATTTCCAGCTTTTGGCGAATGTGGTACTCGATGTCTCTCAGCTTGCGCTTATCTAGAGCATGGATTAGGGAAATAGCTGTACCTTCTTTACCGGCGCGTCCCGTCCGTCCAATCCGGTGAACGTAGCTTTCCACGCTATCGGGCATGTCGTAGTTGATCACATGGGTCAGATCTTCAACATCCAAACCGCGTGCGGCAATGTCGGTTGCTACCACCCAGCGCACCTGGCGCTGACGGAAGCGAAGCAAGAGCCGTTCCCGCTGAGACTGGCTGAGATCGCCATGGTATTCATCAACGCTATGTCCTGCGGCCTGCAATTGGCGGGTTAACTCAGCCGCTGCCTTACGCGTGCGGACAAAGATCAACGCTGACTCAGGATCTTCCATTTCCAGAATAGGCTGGAGGGCTCTCCCTTTTGTCCAACCCCGGGGGACGATATAGACCACCTGATTGATTCGCGTTGGGGCCGCTTTGGGCTGCTCGACGGTGACGGTGACGGGAGAGCGCAAAAACTTAGCGGCCAAGGCTCGAATGGAAGGCTCCATTGTGGCGGAGAAGAAAGCAGTTTGCCGTTCACCAGGGGCTTGTGCCAGGATTCTTTCTACATCCTGAATAAAGCCCATGTTCAGCATTTCATCTGCTTCATCTAGCACCAGCCAGGTCAGCTGATTCAGCTTCAAGTCTCCGCGTTTTAGCAAGTCTAGAACACGTCCGGGTGTACCCACCACCACTTGAACCCCGCGTTGCAGCCGACGAATTTGTTGATCGATCGCTTGTCCGCCGTAAATCGGCAGAATATGCAGCCGGCGATCGTCGCTAAATGTCCGCATGGACTGGTAAACCTGCATTGCCAACTCACGGGTAGGCGTCAGGATCAACGCCTGTACAGCATTACTGTTGAGGTCAATCCGCTCTAGCAAAGGTAGCGAAAAAGCCGCAGTTTTACCCGTACCCGTTTGCGCTTGACCTACCACATCCCGACCTGATAGCAAGTGAGGAATTGCCTGTGCCTGAATGGCTGTTGGCACCGTAAACCCGGTTTTCTCCAGGTGATTGACCACAGCTTCAGACAGACCAAGGCTATTAAACGAAAGCGTCATTTAGACTCCTTTAAGGTGTATGGACAGAGACACGGCTGAGCGCGCCTCTCAATTGAGTTGAAGTATCAGCAACGTGACCATAGAGGTCATAAACATCAGCATCGGTAATCGCGACCGGAATCATCGATCCCAAGCGCGCATCTCCTCGGACATAGACCAACCCATCTACTTCGGGTGCAAAGCGAGCCGATCGCCCGACAAGTTCCCCAGTTTCTGGATTCTCCTGTTCAACCAACACATCAACAACTTTTCCAATCTCGGCCCGATTTTTCCGCAGCGAAATTGGCTGCTGCACTGTCATCAAGGCATCCTGCCGCGCCTCCATCACTTCCTGCGGAAGCTGATTGGAGAGGTGATAAGCAGGAGTCCCTTCTTCGGGCGAGAAGGTGAACACTCCAACGTGATCAAACTGGTGCCGCTGGACGAACTGCAGTAAATGCTGGAAGTGTTCGTCCGTTTCTCCAGGAAACCCCACAATGAAAGTCGTTCGCAGAGTCGCATTTGGCAAGGCGGTTTTAATGCGATCGATGATCTTGTCATTTACCTGTCCTTGCCAAGGACGGTTCATTGCTTTTAGCACGTCCGGGTGGGAGTGCTGCAGGGGCAAATCAAGATAAGGCAAGACGTTGGGCGTTTCTTGGATAGCCTCAATCACCTTGGGGGTTAGCCCTGTGGGATAGGCATAATGCATCCGAATCCAGGGAATTGGGACTTTTCCTAGGGCCCGCAGCAGTTCTGCAAGCCTAGGTTCGCCATAAAGATCCAAGCCATAGTTAGTGGTGATTTGGGAAATCAGGATGATCTCCTGCACCCCTTCAGCAGTGAGCTGCTCGGCTTCAGCGACGATCGATTCAATCGATCGCGATCGCTGATTCCCGCGCAGATGCGGAATGATGCAAAAAGCACAGCGATAATCGCACCCTTCAGCAACCCGTAAGTAGGCAACGCCCTCAGTTGTAGTGCGATAGCGAGGCGTATTTTCGTCAGCAATATAGGTAGGGTTAGCGGAAACTTCCTGAACCCGTTCGCCAGTTTCGGCGCGTTGAACCACCTCTACTATTTTATGATAGTCGCCTGTGCCCACCACTGCAACGGCTTCTGGAATCGCCTCCAGCAATTCTTGCTGAAAATGCTGAGCCATACAGCCTGTGATCACAATCTTTTTATTTTCTTCGGCCAGTTCTACCAGCGTCCGAACCGACTCTTCCCGGGCAGCTTGAATGAAGCTACAGGTATTGACGATAACATAGTCGGCCAGCTCTTCATTGGAATCGACTTGATATCCTGCCTGCACCAGCAGACCCAGCATATGCTCTGTATCAATCCGATTTTTTTCGCAACCCAAATGAGAGATGGCAATCGTAGGTTTGTTGCCCATGCAGTTATCCGTTTTTGAGACTTCTAGTGTGATAAAGAGCGAATTTCAAATTTGATGCGATCGCTTTATCAACGGACTAGACTCCTGTCTCCAGAACTCTCTAACCTAAATAGAGAGCATCGTCAACCGCAATCGCGCTTTTATTAATTAGATTAAAACTCTAAGTACAATAATCTTAACACAGTTATGGGAGCAGTACATATCCTTTGATACAGTTCAGCCGCCGATCTCTCGAATTGAGGGCACGCTGTTAGAGTAAATTGAAGAGGTGGAGAGATAAACCCTTTTTCCACATGTAAACCTTTTTGGTATCCCCCGACATCTGATATCAATTAGTCCGATATCTATCCTAGACCAGTGGACTTGAAACAAACCTTTAAAACTGCAAATCCCGTCATTGGCGTTGTCCATCTTCTGCCGCTTCCCACTTCTCCACGCTGGGGTGGCAGCCTCAAAGCTGTCATCGATCGCGCCGAGCAAGAAGCAACGGCATTGGCCTCAGGTGGTGTTGATGGCATTATTGTCGAAAATTTTTTTGACGCTCCCTTTGCGAAAGACTCAGTAGACCCAGCCGTGGTCAGCGCAATGAGTCTAGTGGTACAGCGTTTGATGCATTTGGTAACCTTGCCTATCGGCTTAAACGTGCTCCGGAACGATGCCCGCAGTGCGATTGCGATCGCTACTTGTGTGCAGGCTCAGTTCATCCGAGTCAATGTTTTGACCGGTATCATGGCGACTGACCAAGGGCTGATTGAAGGGCAAGCGCATCAGCTCTTGCGCTACCGGCGCGAATTGGGCAGCGATGTCAAAATTTTTGCCGATGTTTTGGTGAAACATGCCCGACCTTTGGGATCGCCCAATCTCACCACTGCGGTGCAAGAAACGATCGAGCGAGGTTTAGCCGACGGCGTGATTTTGTCGGGTTGGGCAACGGGTAGCCCGCCTAACCTGGAAGATTTGGAACTGGCTAGTGCTGCTGCTGCTGGCACCCCTGTGTTTATTGGCAGCGGGGCAAGTTGGGAAAACATCCCCCAGCTGATTCAAGCGGCGGACGGCGTGATTGTGTCTAGCTCCATGAAACGACGGGGCAAAATCGATCAGCCGATTGATCCGATTCGGGTCAGCCAGTTTGTGGAAGCAATGCGGCGCAGCTTGGCAATTAAAGAGCAAGTGCCAGAACAAACGTCACCAGTGGCAGCTGCTTCGGCAGCCGTGCCTTCGTCCTAATCAAATTCGACAGG
Organism: Coleofasciculaceae cyanobacterium; assembly: GCA_036703495.1. Lineage (GTDB taxonomy): Bacteria > Cyanobacteriota > Cyanobacteriia > Elainellales > Elainellaceae > Drouetiella. The sequence continues at coordinate 5,216 of DATNOY010000674.1, read as the reverse complement.
ATTCAGCGCTGGCAAGAAAAACGCCGAATGTAAAGATGGAGGTTGAGCTACAGAGTTCAGACTGAGTCCTAGTTTTACGCCGGCAAAATTTTCTTAGCCAAACTTGAAATATGGGACATTAGGGCTTGAATTGGCACTTTCTGTCTATGTTTAAGTCAGAATAAATTACATTTGAGGTCTTAACGGGTTTACCTCTGAACCGTCTCTTAAACTGGAGTCTTATGACTAGCCGTCGTCGTCAAGTTCCTTGGATGCACCGTCGATCGCGGTATTTGATTGCTGCGGTTGCAATTTTGGGTGCCCTGAATACGGGTTATATTACTGCCACCAAGCTGTTTGGTGGCGAAACCGCCTGCCCTACGAGCGGTTGTGAACAAGTTTTGTCTAGCGCCTATGCGACTGTGTTTGGGTTGCCGCTGGCGCTGTTTGGGTTGCTAGCCTATTTGGCGATCGCGGCTTTCGCGCTCGTACCGCTAGCGATCCACCCGGAAAAGGAGCGGCAACAGCGCTCGACTTTGGAAAACTGGACATGGCTGCTGCTGTTTGCCGGATCAACGGCAATGTTGGTGTTCAGCGGCTACCTGATGTACATCATGTTTTCCCAGTTTGTTTCGGTCTATGGGGTCAAAGGGCTGTGTTATTACTGTCTCGCTTCAGCCATCTTTGCCCTAACGCTATTTTTGCTAACGCTATTTGGGCGAGAGTGGGAAGATCCAGGGCAGCTTTTGTTTACCGGCATCATCGTGGGTATGGTGACGATCGTCGGTACGCTAGGAATCTACTCCAGTATTGAAGGCGGAGGGGCTCGGGCAGACGGCAATGCTACGGGACAGGTCGCCCCTGCTATCACAACGACTTCAGGACAGTCTGAAATTCAGCTGGCTCGCCATTTAACCAGCGTTGGAGCCAAAGTCTATACGGCTTACTGGTGCCCTCACTGTCACGACCAGAAACAGCTATTTGGTCAGCAAGCCGCTGCATTGCTGAAGATTGTCGAATGTGCGCCCGATGGTCGCAATTCTCAGACGGCGCTTTGCCAAGAGAAGAAGATTGAAGGGTTTCCCACTTGGGAGATTGATGGCAAGATGACGGCTGGAACTCAGACTCTACAACAGCTGGCTGATATGTCGGGCTATCAAGGGCCGAGAGACTTTAAAAATTAGTCCTGAAAAAATTGGCCTTGAAAAAATTAGCCCTGAGAAAAATTAGGGAGAGCTTTGATGCCAGAAGATCAGGGCAGCCTGTATAGAAATCCTTCATGATTACTGGAACTACTAAACTGCTGGGTGTGATCGGACATCCCGTTGAGCATTCTCTGTCGCCGATCATGCATAATGCAGCGATCGCGGCTCTGGAAGTCAATTATGCCTACATACCTTTACCGGTATCGCCTGAAAATTTGGCTGTGGCGATCGCGGGATTCAGCGCCATTGGACTCGAAGGTTTTAATGTAACGCTGCCTCACAAGCAGGCGATTATGCCACTGTTGGCAGAAGTCTCAGAATTGGCTCAGGCCGTAGGAGCTGTTAACACGGTATATCGTACGTCCAGCGGCTGGGGGGGAACCAACACCGATGTGCAGGGGTTTCTTGCCCCTTTGGTCGGTTTGCGAGATTGGCGGCAGTCTACGACTGTCGTTTTGGGGAATGGTGGAGCCGCCCGAGCGGTTGTCGCAGCCTGCCATCAGTTGGGTTGCCCGCAAATTTGGGTTGTAGGTCGTAGCTTTGAGAAACTCCAAACCTTTTTGCAGAGCTGGAAAGATTCCCCCTTCGGACTCAATCTGTCGGTTCAGACTTGGCAGGAGCTTGCTGCTCTGTTGCCAGCGGCAGATCTATTGGTAAATACCACTCCCCTTGGCATGTTCCCTGACGGGAACGCTGCGCCCTTGAGTTCACTGGAGCTAAAAAACTTGCGGCCAGGGGCGATCGCCTATGACTTGATCTATACGCCTCGCCCCACTCAGTTTCTCCAGTCGGCTCAAGCTCAGGGCGCAACGACGTTTGACGGCTTGGAAATGCTGGTGCAGCAGGGTGCAGCCGCGCTACAGCTCTGGCTACAGCAGCCTGTCCCGGTAGAGGTGATGCGGCGATCGCTATTAGAAAAACTCTCTTCCTAGCAGGTATGGAAGCCACATTGCTAGAGCAATCAGCTATAACTTAAGAACTTAGAACGTGAAACGAGCCATGACTTCTACCAAAGCATCCTCACTCCAGCACCGGGTTCAGGCTGTTTGGCATTGGGTTGTCAGCATTGTTACGGGCGAATCCTTTGCGTATTTGGTGAAGCGTTTGCTGCAAGCCCTGCCTACGCTGCTGCTGGCCTCGGCCCTCAGTTTTTTTATTGTGCAACTGGCACCTGGAGATTTTCTCGATACGATCCGCAACAAGCCAGAAGTATCTCAGGAAACGATTAAAGCGCTGCAGCAGCAGTTCGGTTTGGATCGGCCGCCCCTTGAGCAATATCTCCGCTGGTTGCAGCAAATCCTGACGAAGGGCGATTTTGGCGTCAGTTTTGCCTACTCTCAGCGATCGGTGTCTTCGCTACTGTGGGAACGGGTAGGAGCAACCTTGCTGTTGGCTGTTTCATCATTACTGATTACTTGGGCGATCGCCATCCCCCTCGGCATTTACAGCGCCGTCCATCAAAACCAGTGGGGCGATCGAATTTTGCGGGTGTTGACCTATTTTGGACAAGGGTTTCCGACGCTGATTACAGGGTTGCTGTTTCTGTTCTTTGCTCAAATCACCTCGCCCCTGTTTCCCGTCGGCGGCATGACCAGTATTGACCATGCTGACCTGACTCCCCTAGGCAAAGTGTTGGATATTGGCTGGCATATGATTTTGCCAACGCTGGTGCTCAGCATCACTGGTTTTGCGGGATTGCAACGTCTGATGCGCGGTGAACTTTTGGATGTTTTGCGGCAAGACTATATCCAGACTGCCCGTGCCAAAGGATTACCCGAAAATCGCGTGATTTACGTGCATGCGCTGCGTAATGCGGTTAACCCTCTAATTACGCTATTGGGCTTCGAGTTCGCAGGTTTGCTGGGTGGAGCCTTCATTACCGAAAACTTTTTTAACTGGCCGGGGCTGGGGCGGCTGACTTTACAGGCCGTCAACAACCAGGATTTATATTTGATCATGGCTAGCCTGATGTTGGGAGCTGTGATGCTGATTGTAGGAAATCTCCTAGCCGATTTGGCTCTAAAAGCGGTTGATCCCCGGATCAATCTATCGGAAATGGATTAATCTACCCCTTTTTTTTGCCAGCCTTAGATTTTGAGCTTTCTGGATTCTCCAGTTCTCGTTCTCTAAACCTGTTCCGCTTTCAGATAAGATGAAGAGATGCCCAAAATCGATTATGCTCTCAGTGCAGACTTACAGCGGCAAAACAAGGCATGGCAAAGTAAAAACTGTCTGATAGCAGCCTCAATTGTTGGGTTTAATAGGTTTGAATAGCTACTGCATCGAGGAAGGAAAGAATTCAGTATGAGCCAGGAAGAAATTTTTCAGAAGGTCAAGAAGATCGTAGCGGAACAGTTAAGCGTTGACCCCAGCGAGGTGACGCCTGAAGCCAGCTTTGCCAACGACCTTGGCGCTGATTCTCTCGATACGGTGGAGTTAGTGATGGCGCTGGAAGAAGAATTCGATATCGAAATTCCTGATGAAGCCGCTGAAGGCATTGCAACGGTGCAAGCGGCAGTGAACTACATCAATGAAAAGGCCGCTGTTTAACGAAATAAATTAGACTGTGGATTTGCGCAGTTTGGGCTGGCTTGAGTAGGGATCGTTGCATCAAACAGCTTTTAAAACTGGCTCCACGGTCTAGTAAATTTTATTTGCACTAGTATTCTGTGTTCTGGGTGCTTAGCCCCTTGAAGCTGCTGTCATGACTAGTTTTGAATTGAAGCGGGTTGTCGTTACGGGTTTGGGCGCGATTACGCCTATTGGTAACACGCTGGCGGAGTATTGGGAAGGGCTGTTGAGCAGTCGTAATGGCATTGGGCCCATTACCTTGTTTGATGCTGCCAAGCACGATTGCCGAATCGCGGGAGAGGTAAAGGGCTTTGATCCGCATCAGTATCTCGATCGCAAAGAAGCAAAGCGGATGGATCGGTTTGCTCAGTTTGGTGTTTCTGCCAGCAAGCAGGCCTTGGCAGATGCCAACTTTGTCATTAATGATCTGAATGCAGAGCAGGTCGGCGTGATCATTGGTACGGGCATTGGTGGGCTGAAGGTGATGGAAGAGCAACAGGAGATCTACCTGAATCGCGGGCCGGATCGCTGTAGTCCTTTCATGGTGCCCATGATGATTGCGAACATGGCAGCGGGATTAACTGCCATTCAGGTTGGTGCAAAAGGGCCCAATGTCTGTACAGTGACGGCCTGTGCCGCAGGCTCTAATGCGATCGGTGATGCCTTCAGATTAGTGCAGCGTGGCTATGCTCAAGCCATGATTTGTGGCGGCACAGAAGCTGCAGTCACGCCTTTGTCCTTGGCAGGGTTTTCGGCTTGCAGAGCCATGTCAACTCGCAATGATGATCCATCTCACGCATCACGTCCGTTTGATCGCGATCGCGATGGGTTTGTGATGGGCGAGGGCGCTGGCATCTTGGTGCTTGAAGAGCTGGAGCATGCCCTCAGCCGAGGAGCCAAGATTTATGCTGAAATGATTGGTTATGGCATGACCTGCGATGCCTATCATATGACCAACATTGCGCCTGAAGGAGAAGGGGCGGCTAGGGCAATGTCACTTTGCCTGAAGGATGCTGGAGTTTCTCCAGAGCAGGTGAGCTACATCAATGCCCATGGCACCAGTACGCCGGTCAATGACCCTAACGAAACGGCTGCCATCAAAACGGTGTTGGGACAACATGCTTATAAAGTCGCCATCAGCTCTACCAAATCCATGACGGGACATCTTTTGGGGGGTTCAGGGGGCATTGAAGGGGTGGCTGCTGTGATGGCCGTGGCAAACGACCAGCTGCCGCCGACCATTAATTTGCAAAACCCAGATCCTGCCTGTGATCTAGACTATGTGCCTAACCACAGCCGATCGCAAACCGTAGAAGTGGCGCTCTCCAATTCTTTTGGGTTTGGTGGGCATAATGTGACGCTAGCGTTTAAGAAATATCGGGCTTAGCTCTACGCGGCGGTGGGTCAAGCTAAAACCGACCCTAGACTTGAACCATCGCCTCTTTAATGAATCCCTTTGTT
>DATNOY010000673.1:0-3449 GCA_036703495.1 Coleofasciculaceae cyanobacterium | reverse complement strand
TCATATCCATAGCAAGGATCGCCCGCTGCTCTCAGTTCACCCATTCGCTCAAACGCTCCTAAGCGCCTACCAATCACCGTTCCATCAATATAATCCCAGTTCACTTGTTTTTAACTCCCTCAATCTCAACGGCGATCGCCTGCAGTTCTTTTGCTTTTTCCTCAGGTAAAGCATCATTGGCAAACATTCCCGCCGCAAGTTCAGTGCCAGCCAGGTACTTCAGCTTATCCTGAGTGCGATAAGGAGGATAAAACTCGGCATGAAGATGCCATTCTGGATGAAGCAGACCATCTGTGGGAGCCTGAAACCAAGCCATCAGGTAGGGAAAACTACGATGCCAGAGACCGTCATATTTTAGTGTCACCGTCTTTAAGGCTCTGGCCAGCCCTTGCCGCTGAGCCGGGGTCAGGTCTAAAAAGGTGGCAACAGGTTGAATCGGGGCGATCCAGACTTCATACGGATAGCGAGCACAAACCGGCACAAAGGCGATCGCCTCTTGATCTTGATAGATAATCCGCTGGCGATCGGCAATTTCCTGCTGAATCAGATCGGGTAACAACCCTCGCTGATACTGTTCATAGTGAGCCAACTGGCACGCCTGCATCCGTTGAGGCACAGGCGGAATGAAGGGATAAGCGTAGATTTGCCCATGGGGATGATGCAGTGTAACGCCCACTTCTACCCCTTTATTTTCAAACGGCATCACATATTGAATGTGGTCAAGACTGCCCATGACGCGCGTCCGATCACCCCATACCTGCAGCAGCAGCTCTAAGTGATCCAGGGGCAGCAGACCCAAACTAGATTCAGCGTCCTGCGTAAAAACGACCACTTCGCAAAGACCATCAGCCGGTAAGGTTTGTACGATCGCCGCAGGCGGATCATGAGCAGCGACCGTCATCGACGGAAAGCGGTTGTCAAACACCGCCACTTCATACTGTCCCTGCGGCAACTCGGTGGGGAACTGCCTCTGAGTGGGGGCTAAGGGATTGTATTGAGGAGGCGGCATGAAGGTTCGCCCCTGACGATGACTGGCATAGGCAACCCATTCTCCTCGCAGCGGATGCCAGCGGAAGTGAGGATTGGCCGCGACTGGCTCCTGGCTAGGACTAGGGGCAACCAGGTTGTCCGCAATGGGATGATGGCTATACAGCGTCAGCTTCCGACCATCCGGTTTATACAAGACTTGCGAATACAGGGACTGAGCATCCATCTTCTTACCTGTAATCCATCGGTTGCCTTGGCATACCCCTGCTGCTAGCATGACCCATTTTAGCTACGCTGGGATAGGATGGCGGCAATCCCCAAAGCAACAATAATTCCCACAACAATTGGACTGGCGACAAGAATGCCCCATTTGCCAAATCGAATAGGTTGATTGTCTAATTTCAGTAAAGCAACGACGGCCACGATGCCTAAGATGATCCAGATGATACCAAAGGCGAAAAAAACAGTGTAGGCTGCATCGTGATGCATGTTGATCTTCCTTTCTCTAACCCAATAGGCGACGGATGCGATCGCACGCTATCGATCGCACCCTCAAACCTGAAGACTTGATCCTAGCTCAAATCAGGCTATGTTTCAGGCAATATTGCTGGCGGGCAGCCACCTAACCTGGTTTTAACGCGAAGGCTTCCCGTTTGCTCAAGCTGAATAAAGTCCGCTCCTCCCCCTATCTTTGATCAATCTCAATAGGGGGATAGAATCCAACTAACAGCCCTGCCTAAAAACGCGACTCGTCTTTTCTGCTTACAGGAAAGCTGTCATTTTAGAGACTCGCTTTCTTACGACCTTTAGCCGCAGTGGAACGAGAGGAGGGTTTGGTCGCGCGGGTGCTCGATCGCCCTCTTGTCTTGGGCTTAGCCTCGGCTGCAGGGGCTTCTGCAGGTTCTGCAGGCTTAGGCGTTGGCTGTTCAGTGGGCTGAGCTTGAGCGATCGCTTCAACGGTTTTCGCTTTCCGGCTTTGCCGAGGTTTCTTGTGAGCAGATGTTTTGGTCTTCGCGGTTTGACTACCGCTCAAAGAGACATACCGCTTGAGCGTCAAGGCACTGATCGCAATCTCTTGACCAGCCAGCAGCTTTGCAATGTCGTCGTAGCTGTAGCCCTTTGCCAGAGCTGCTTTAATCACACCGTAGAGTTGGTCAACTGCCTCGCGCAAGGACAACTGATCTTTGGTTTTTTCGGGTAAATCTTGCAGGAAAGACCCGACTTGGTCTAACGAGAGTTTAGAAACATTTGCTGCCTTCGTTCCTTTACGCGTTACTGTTGCCATTCTTCAATCACCAGGAATTCATTTCTTTAATCCCATTCTATTCGCAAGTTCGTAAAAGCGATCGATTCATTGGCTATTTCATCATCTTTAATTAAAATCCATCGTTGATGAAGCAAATGCTCGGTATGATTTGTTAGCGTTTTGAGCTTGAGTCAACCCAGATTATTCGTAAGCGCTATCCTCTGTCTGCTTTTCAAAAATAATGAATTTCTCATAGCAGCAGCCAAAAAAAGTTTCAATCTCATATCAAATCTGGTTAATCACGGGTAATCAGGGGGGTGTGGCAGAGCCCTCTGCGTGGAATCCTGCCCTTGCAGCTGCATTCTAATGGAGGTGATCCCAGCGGATTTGATCTGAGGTAGCAGTCCGGTTTCCTACTGAACTTCAATCCAGCTTGGATAAGTTGTGCCTTTGTGTAGATAACTCCACTTCAAACTGTTGCCGTCACAGTGGTTGACGCAGAGTCTCATCCAACTGAGCTAAGATTCTTTTTTAAGCGTATCAATCTATACCCGTCATCCGTTTCCATATCGTTACGGTGTATAAATCAACGGCAGTTTTAGTGCTGTGCCAGCCCCAGCACAATCGTATCCAGGTGCTGCTTGAATATGGCTCCATTGCGCTGAACTATCGCCATGCCCCTGATATAAACTCAACGTCAGGCGGCCGCTGCACCACTGCCCCCGCTCTGGTCCGCCGCTAAACACAGCCGCATTCTTCTCTTCAAAGTAACCGCTGACCACTCTGCTGCGTCCCCCTTCACAGTGAATGCCGCTGGGGCTTCTGACCTGCAAGACACCTGTATAAGCAACTCCCTGATACTGGGTCGTGTATGAGATAACATCTCCGGCACACCCCCCTACAGCAGACCCAGGAAATACAGTATCCCCACTTTGACTGCGGTATTGCGCGGTTGACTGCGCTAAAGCTGGGAGTTGAGCGATCGCCAAAGTCAGCCAGGCTGCGATCCCCAACAGGATGTGTTTCCAATGCAACATTTACTTTTCCTCTGTAAGTAGACTCTCAATAAACAACCGCTATTGGCTAGCCGGAGATTATGCCCATCTTTAGCCATCGCCACAGCCATGCTGCCTGTCCTAATTACTCCGACAATATTTGAGAATACCTAAACCCCCAGGATTTCATTGTGGGGCACGCTTCGCGTGCCCCACAATGA
>DATNOY010000672.1:0-7761 GCA_036703495.1 Coleofasciculaceae cyanobacterium | reverse complement strand
CCTACTTCGGGTATTAAATCACGCTGCTTGCAAGCGTCTGGTCTGGATCGACCACCAAGACAGCGGCCCCCTGAATTTTGCCGCTGCGGAGCGACTCTAACGCTTGATTAGCTGCCGCTAAGGGAAAAGCCTCAACCTGAGTTTGAACCGGCACTTGGGGGGCCAGTGCCAAAAATTCCTCCCCATCCCGGCGGGTAAGATTGGCAACCGATCGCAGCACCCGTTCTCCCCACAGAAGTTCGTAAGCAAAGGATGGAATATCGCTCATGTGAATTCCAGCACAAACAACGGTGCCCCCCTTGGCAACTGCCTTCAGCGCCGTAGGGACTAGCGCCCCCACAGGGGCAAAAATGATGGCAGCATCTAACGGCTCAGGCGGTGCTTCAGCCGAGCTACCCGCCCATACTGCTCCTAACTTTCGGGCAAATTGTTGCCCTGAAGTATCGCCAGACCGGGTAAAGGCAAAGATCTGTCGCTCTTGATGGCGGGCAACCTGGATGATAATATGAGCAGCCGCACCAAAGCCGTATATGCCGAGGCGTTTAGCCGCTCCAGTCATCATCAGCGAACGATATCCAATCAACCCGGCACAGAGCAGCGGTGCCGCCTGCAGATCAGGATAGCCGGTTGGGATTGGGAAGCAAAAGCGCTGATCTGCAACCGTATATTCAGCATAGCCGCCATCGATTTGATAGCCTGTGAACTGGGCTTGGTCACAGAGATTTTCTCGACCAGACTGGCAGTAATGGCAGTGAGTACAGGTATGTCCTAACCACGGCACGCCGACCCGAGTGCCGATCGGAAAAGCGGAACTGTTACCCACCACGGTGCCGACAATTTGGTGTCCTGGAATTAACGGCAGTTTGGGTTGCCTTAGCTCTCCGTCCACAATATGCAGATCGGTGCGGCAGACCCCGCAGGTATGCACTCGAATCAGCACTTGATCGGGATGGGGGACGGGAACAGGTAACTCCACCTCTTCTAAGGGATGACCGGCAGCTTTCAGAATCATTGCTCGCATGGCTGTTTTCCCCATTTCACTCTATCCCGCTTTGAATATAGCGCTTCGCGAAGCTCTCAAAAAAATTCTGTCTTGCCCGCAATTGGGATGGCTATATATCCCCTATGCCTATCCCGCGTTGAACCGCGATCGCCCAGATTTGATTATTGAGCTTTATAGCAGATTCAGTTCTACACTGCGTCCGTTCTATATACTAATCCTTACAGACTCAAGACAGACTTCAGGATAAAAATAAGAATAAAATATGGAACTTAAATCTGTCGCGATCGAACTTCCAGAGGGCAGTAATCTGATCCTAGGTCAAACCCATTTTATTAAAACTGTGGAAGACCTCTATGAAATCATGATTGGCATTTCCGCTCACGTAAAGTTTGGGATTGCTTTTTGTGAAGCATCTGGACCCTGTTTAATTCGGGTTGCGGGAAACGATGTAACTCTACAAAATGCTGCGACTCGAAATGCTGAAGTGATTGCAGCAGGACATAGTTTTGTAATTTTGCTACAAGAAGCATATCCCATTAATTTCCTTAACGCGATCAAACAATGTTCAGAGGTTTGTACGATCTATTGCGCAACCGCTAACCCGGTAGAAGTGATTGTGGCTGAAACAACTCAGGGAAGAGGCATTTTGGGTGTGATTGATGGTTTTTCACCCAAAGGGGTAGAGAATGCTGATGATGTCAAGGCCCGCCAAACGCTGTTACGACAGATTGGCTACAAACTTTGACCTCTCTAATTTCCTGAGCATCCTAGGAAACTAGAGAGGCTTGACTAATCCAGTGACCTCACTGATTCAACCTGGCTGATGGCAGGTAGCTGCGATCGATTAACTCACATTAACTTTGACAGATTTCTTGCTCTCGCCTGCCGCTTTAGGCAAGGTCAGTGACAAGATCCCATTCTTGTATTGAGCCTGGGCTTTATCATTTTGCACCTGAGCAGGTAACGGAATCACCCGCTCAAATTTGCCATAGCAAAATTCAGAACGGACATAGCCTTTGTCTTCCGTTTTGGTTTCTGATTTGCGTTCACCGCTCACCGCAACCGCATCTTCCGTCACTTCCACATGCAGATCTTTGGCTTCCAGACCTGGAATTTCCAGTTTCAAATGCACGGCATCCTGCGTTTCTTCCATTTCAGCGGAAGGAATCATCAAGGCATTGGCAAGCGGTTCAGTGCTAGTTGGTGCTAAACGACTGAACAAGCGGTTCATCTGCCGTTGCATTCGTTCAATATCTCGAAACGGTTCCCAACGCTCCAGCTCTTGGAAGGGTTCCCAGCGCGTAAGAGATGCCATAGCTTTTGCCTCCAATATTGATGATTTTGATGACTTGATTGATACCTTTTACAGCGATTTTCAATTGCATCAGCTACGGTTATTTCCAGAAGCCTCGCGGAGCGAGGCTTCTGGAAATAACCCACACCTAATCAAGCGCAAAGCGCTGTAAGACAACCTTGAATTTCATTTAAGAATGAGCAGGAATTCAGGATTCGCTCTTCTACTGGGTAAGCTAAGAAAAAAGTTTGAGGAACTTGTGAGGGTTTTTCGTAGGCAGGCTGGGCAGGTGATATCAGGAAGCGATGGTCTCTTGTCATCCAGTTTCACTACCTGAACTCCAAAAAGCATTAATGTACTACAATATGCTACATACACTTTTGCCTGTCCTCATTACCCTCAAACTCTAAAATGTTTCCTCCTTGGTAAGTTGCTAGAACCCTATCCAACAGCCAATTCGTCCGCTCTGTAGGGCGGAGGTTTTGTTCGTGGATTCCTCCTCCAGAAACCAGCACAATCACAAGTTTGCGTTGGTCATCCAATTTGAGGAAAACTCCACGATGTCGGTGAAGGGTAAATACAAAACCGCTAGGACGGTGATGGAATTAACCATCATTTTCCTGATGATTGAACTATTAGACGAATTGGTCGATGGGGTGCGGGGTGCTGCCTGGCCCTTGATTCGCCAGGACTTGCACCTCTCTTATGTGCAGGTCGGTATGTTGCTGTCCATTCCCAATACAATCGCGAGTCTAATTGAGCCGATTTTAGGAATTTGGGGTGATATGGGTCAGCGACGGGGGTTGATTTTGGGCGGAGGGGTGGCTTTTGCGATCGCCCTTCTGCTGATTGCCCTCAGCGATGGCTTTCCAGTATTGCTAGCCGCGTTTGTGTTGTTATATCCAGCATCCGGCAGCTTTGTTGCTTTGTCCCAAGCGACCCTGATGGACATCGAACCGACTCGCCATGAGCAAAATATGGCACGTTGGGCGTTGGCAGGCTCTTTGGGCAATGTGATTGGGCCGTTGATTCTGGCAGGGGCAATTGCCTCAGATGACAGTTGGCGGGGAGCGTTTTTTATCCTGGCGGTGCTAACGGCAGGGCTATTGGCACTGCTATGGCGGTATCCGATCACCCCTGCATCCGCCTCGGAAAATGCCCCCCACCAGAGCTTGCAAGATGGCATCCGTCAGGCGATCGCCGCATTAAAGCAATTAACGGTATTGCGTTGGCTGACATTGCTACAGTTTGCAGATCTGATGTTGGATGTGCTGCATGGCTTTGTGGCCCTGTATTTTGTCGATGTGGTGGGTGCAAGCAATACGCAAGCGAGTTTGGCGATCGCAGTATGGTTGGGATTTGGCTTGCTGGGTGATTTTTTATTAATTCCTTTGCTCGAACGGGTGCCGGGATTGCGGTACTTAAGAGTCAGTGCCCTCCTGGTGTTGGGTCTTTATCCTGCTTTGTTAGTTGTCCCCGATATCAGCGGCAAGTTGGTCATTCTAGCCTGCTTGGGTTTGCTCAATGCAGGTTGGTATTCAATTCTCAAGGGGCAATTGTACACGGCAATGCCGGGGCAGAGTGGGACAGTCATGGCGCTGAGCAACGTGTTTGGTTTAGTGGGTGGTTTAATGCCGCTGGCACTGGGCTGCCTGGCTCAACAGGTGGGCTTGCAACCCGCGATGTGGGTGCTACTGGCAGCACCTCTAGCCTTGCTAATTGGACTGTTTAAGGTTTGAGCTTGACTTTAGGCTAAATCGCATCAAATTCTCTAAAAGCTTTGCTCCGCGAGGCTTTCAGAGAATTTGATGTGGAAGAATGGATTTGCCGCGAAACCTTCTCATAGAGGGAGTTTCGCGGCGCGATTAAGCAAATTAGTCCAAACTCCAGTTTGAGAGAATCTGACCTGTGAATTTGGGAGAGCCTAAATCGGTCAGTGTGACAGCCGAGGGATATGTATCAATACCGAAATCACTGCAAGCTTCTTCTCAGCCTGACAGCCAAGTTTTTTGCTCATGCTGCGATCGCCTTAATTAAATTGCCTTAATTAAATTGCCTTAATTTAACCGCCTTAATTAAATTGCCTTAATTAAATTGCCTCAATTTAAGTGAGAGCTATAGCTTTTGCCTTCAATCAATTGAGGTTCTTCATCCCAGCCGAGCAATTTTGCAATCTGTTGAGGCAGCTTGATTGGATCAGAGAAATCATCAATCACCCCCACCACTGGGAACTGTTCCAATAGTTCACTATTTAGCCATTTCAATCCAGCGGCTACTAGCACAATAGGAATGTTTCGAGTTGCAGGTTGGGCCTGCAGCTTTTGCAAAAACGTAAGAAAATTCATGCCAAAGGTGGAGAGATCAAAAATGATCACATCGGGCTGGTTCAGGACGGCATCCTGTAAGCCTTGGGATGGCGATCCCGTACTGAACACTTGCCATCCTCCCAAATGACTTAAGCAAGCGTGCATCACTTCCCGGACATTCAGTTCAGAGTTAATTAATAGGATCGTTTTGGTGATCATCACCACTTTACCTAGACCTCTCATAAACTTTGGTCTGTTGCGGTACATCAGTAGGCTAACTGGTAAAGATGGAGATTTGGTAAAGATTGTGATGCTTGATACAAGAATTCTAAATGCTTACGCATCCCAACCTAAGATTTCTGCAACTTCTTCGACTAAGGTCGTGGGCTCAATGGGTTTAGCAATCACGCCAGCAACCCCCATCCTGGCAAATTTAGCGCGATCGCTGGGCAAGACTTTTGCCGTGAGTAGAATGACTGGAATTGGCTGAGTACTGGGATGTAATTGAAGCTGCTCATAGACATCATATCCATTCATTCCAGGCATAGACACATCCAGCAGAATGGCATTCACCTGTGCGGTCTGTAAAATTTGTAAGCATTCTTCCCCAGATGCGGCGGTCAGGGTGTCCCATCCTGCCAGGTCTGCCAAGCACGCCTGCACAAGCTCTCGGAGGTGCTCATCATCATCAACCACAAGAATTTGTCTGCCTGTCATACGGTATTGTCCTAACTTGCCACTGGGTGGTGCTTCAAATATGTTGTTAATTTTTTGGAAAGGGGCGCGGAGCGCCCCTTTTCAAAAATTAACAACAGGTCTAGTGCCTTACCTTGCCACGGGTAGCGGTAGGGTGAAGAAAAATGTGCTGCCTTGACCCAAGGTGCTTTCAGCCCAGATTTTGCCACCGTGCCGCTCAATAATACTGCGGCAGATAGGCAGCCCTAACCCAGTTCCTCCCTTTTCGCGAGAATCGGAGGCATCGACCTGCTGAAATCGTCCAAAGATAGCTTCTAGTTTGTCTTCAGGAATGCCCCGGCCTGAGTCCCTCACCTGGAACAGTACGTAGTCTAACTGACGTTTAGCCTCCAGGTGAACGACTGAATCAGCCGGTGAGAACTTGATGGCATTGCTCAACAGGTTGGTCAGGGTTTGAATAATCGCATCTGGGGCTGCCCAAACGATCGCATCGGTCGGGGCAATGGTAAGGGTAATGGCGTGCTGAGCGGCGATCGCCTGTACACCATCCACCGCTTGCTGCATTAAATCGCTGGACTGACAAGCACTCTTCTCCAGCATGGCCTGCCCAGATTCTAGTCGCTCTAAATTTAAAATATCGTTGACCAAGTTCACTAATCGACTTGTATCCATCAGGGCGATTTCAATCATGCGTTGAGACTTTTCTGGTTTTTTGGCATAAATCCCTGTTTTTAAGAGTCCCAATGACATTTGGATCGCCGTCAGAGGAGTGCGAAGTTCATGGCTGACAATGCCAATGAACTCATTTTTGATCGCTTCTACTTTCTGCCGTTCTGTAATGTCTTCCCCAATGCTAATCATGCCAATGGCGGTTCCGTCAGCGTCTTGCAGCGTCGTATTGTTCCAGGCAATAAACCGTTCCTCACCAGATTGGGTCAGGATCGAGTTTTGATAATAGGGATGCGCATTCTGGGTCAGGACTTCCGAAAAGACGACTTGAATGGACTCCTGATGGGCGGGTGGTAAGAAGTTCTCAAACCAATTCTTACCCAAAACTTCTGATTCTGAATATCCAGTGAGGCTCAAGAAGAAAGGATTGACGTAGTTGATATTGCCTACCTGATCAAGCCCAACCACGATCAGCTGCACATTCACTAACAGCGATCGCCAACGGCGTTCTGCTTCTTGCAGCACGGCTTCAGTTTGCTGACGTTCTTGCAGTTCCACTTGTAGCTGATTGTAGAGTTCAGCTTGTTGAATGGCGATCGCCAGCTGGCTGGCAATCTGTTGTAGCAATTCAATTTCCCACGCTTCCCAATGATAGGGGGCTGCATTCTGGTAAATTGCAAATAATCCCCAAAGCGATTCACCTACGAAAATCGGGGCGATCGCATAAGCTCTGGCTTGAAACTGCTTCAGCAGATGAATGTGGCAGGGTTGGAGATCAGCCGTATAAATATCGGCAACCGTTAAGGTCTCGTGGTTCTGGAATCGACCTCCTTGAGTTTGCTGCAGGTAGGTATCCTCCCAAACCTTGCAAACGTTGGGTTCCACTAGCTTTACCCAGTCCTCTGCCACAGACTCAACGACAAAATCACCCTGCCAATCCGCATTAAATCGATAAACGGCCACCCGATCTACGTCTAACAGCCGTCTTACCTCGGTAACAGCTGCATTCAAAATCGCTTCGAGATCTAATGATTGACGAATGGACTGGGTAATCGTCCAGAGCAACTGCTTTTGCCACGTTTGCTGTTGCAGAGCGGCTTCTGCTTCCTTGCGAACCGCCTCGAGGTACTTGGCTACGGTAATATCTTGGTGAACAGCGACTAGAACATCCCCATATTCGGGATGCTTGAATATTGAACAAGTGGCGCTACACCAAAATGGGGTTCCATCTTTCTTAACGTTGTGGACTTCATAAGCCGCTTCACGATTTTGTAAAACAGCGGCTCGAATCGATTGATTGACCTCTTCCGCCGTTACCAGTTCATTGGCATAGTTAACAATCGAAACATGCTGACCGTTGAGTTCACCAGAATCATAGCCAAACATCTGCTCAAATTTAGGATTGGCATAGACGATCGTGGCATCGTCGGCTCTGACCAAGCAAATGCCTTCTGCCATGTTGCGGGTGATCACTGCCTGCAGGGCTAGCGTTTGTTCGGCCTGTTTGCGATCGCTGATGTCAAACATACTCGATCGGCTCATCACAAAATTTCCTGCAGGGTCTTGAGTGGCAGTGGAGGTGAGCGTCACCCAGCGAGTCGAGCCATCTTTGTGGCGTAACTGAAACTCTAAATTACAAACCCAGCCCTGCTGTAAGAATTGAGAAAAGTGTTGATGGAATGTTTCCTGAGTCTCAGGAGTGATGTAGTCTATAAACTTCGTTTTGTTGAGAACTTCATCCCGGGGGTATCCTAACCAATTCAGTGCAGTGTCATTAATCTGAACAATCGTTC
>DATNOY010000671.1:0-7167 GCA_036703495.1 Coleofasciculaceae cyanobacterium | reverse complement strand
GAGGGATAATAACCCAATTTTTCATGACCAATCTTGCTCTTAGGGCTGTATACCTCTAAGAGCAAAACCAGCCAGGTTAGGTTCCTATCGCTGCACTTCTTTGAAAATTTCCTCAAGAATTTCAGTAGCTCCCTGCTGCCGCAGTTCCTGAGCCAGCTGAATACCGATCGCCTCTGCGTCAGCTGCGGCTCCGGTAACGGTGCCCTTCACCATCTTTTGCCCATCCACACTAGCGACCATGCCCACCAGCGTCAGCAGATCTCCCTCTAGCGTAGTGTTAACGCCAATGGGAACCTGGCAGCCTCCCTCTAGTTCTCGCAGAAAAGCCCGTTCGGCATAGCAGCGTTGAGCAGTAGGCTGATGTTCCAGAACTTTGAGCAGCGCCAGTATTTCAGGATCTCCGTCTCGACATTCAATCCCTAGGGCACCTTGACCCACGGCATGAAGTGACACTTCAGGAGAGATGATCTGGTGAATTCGGTCTGCCATGCCCAGTCGGCGTAAGCCTGCGACGGCCAGAATGATTGCGTCATATTCACCCGCATCTAGCTTCTGCAAACGGGTGTTGAGATTGCCGCGAATGTCTTTGAAAGCCAGATGGGGATAGTGGTAGCGCAGCTGGGCTAAGCGTCGCAGGGAAGAGGTGCCGATCACAGCTCCTGCGGGCAAGGTTTCCAGCTGTTTGTCCTGGTGTTTGGCATGAACCACCAGCGCATCGGCAGGATCTTCTCGCTCCGTGACACAACCTAGGATCAAGCCTTCGGGAAGACGAGTTGGCAAATCTTTGAGGGAATGCACGGCAAAATCTGTGTCGCCATTCAGCATGCCAACTTCCAGTTCTTTGGTGAACAGCCCTTTGTCACCAATTTTGGCCAGAGCTACATCCAGGATTTTGTCGCCCTGAGTACTCATCGTATGAACTTCAAAGGCGCGATCGACGAAATGCTTTTGTAATTCTTCTTGAACCCAGTGGGTTTGAACCAGGGCAAGCTGGCTTTTACGAGAACCGATACGAATCGGGCGGGAAGGACTAGCAATCATTTGTGAAGCGATGTTTAGAAATACGGTTGAATGTTAAGCAGGGACAGCGGTATCCGCTTCATCAGCTTATCGCAGGAGGCGACACTGAAGAGCAGACAATCGCCAATCTATTCAATGGAAATCATTAATTTGAAATCATTAATTTGACTGTTGCAGCTCCGCATAGGCTGCATAAACCCCTTGAACGTTATACCAGTTTAGGAAGATGCGAGCCGCTTCTAGGGCCAGTTGAGGTCTTCCCTGATCAATCAGCCATTGCAGAAAAGGAGCCATCGATCGCTCGTTCAGCAATCCCCCGACCGAAAGCAGCCCCCAAAGGATGCGGTGTAGCCAAGTCATCTGAATCATGAGCCGCACATCCCAGGTGGGATGTTTTTGGTAAAACAACACGCCCATGCGCCCTCGCTGAATTTCTTTGTCAATAAGGTTGGGAATTTGATCTAGCGCAAAAGGCGGATGCCAGTGATAGCCTACGGCTTCTGGACATTTAATCAATTTCAAGCCCAGCTGCTTGAGCCGCACGCCTAGCTCCAAATCTTCCCAGCCGTACAGCTGAAAGCGAGTGTCAAACAAGCCTACCTGCTCCAGCCATTGCCGGGCGATCGCTACATTGCCGGTGGCAAAGTAGGCCCTAGAGTAATCGGTAAGTTTGAAGGGTTCAGAGGTAGGATCCTCAAAATTACAGGTATTGATGACATTGCCGTAGGTAAAGAGGCGATCGCTGCCTAACTCCTTTTCACCTGACTGGAGGGCTGTGGCATGAGCCTGAAGGAAGTGAGGGGTTACGACTAAATCGCTATCAATAAAAATAATTGTGTCGCCTTTGGCTTGCTGCACCCCTAGATTCCGAGCTGCTGCTGGCCCCTGATGATCTTGTTGAACCAGCCGCACATGGGGAAACTGGACTGCCTCCAGCCAATCTACAGTGCCGTCGGTAGACCCATCATCCACAACCACCACTTCGTAGCCAGCGATCGGGCTTTCTGGAGGAATCTGCTGCAATTCTAGTACCGTCAGGCATTTTTCTAGAATTGGCTGACGATTATAAGTTGGAATGACAACGCTGAAAAACACATCTTTCCTCAGAACACCATTGAAATCCTAGCGCTGTTAGGGCGGAGTTAGCTGGCGATCGTCAATTCACCCACCATTCCTGCCTCAGTGTGTCCTGGAATCGGACAACGTAGCTTATAAGTACCGGGTTTCATGGGGATAAATACCCATTCTGCCGTAGTTCCGGGTCGTAACTCTAGTTCGCTAATGGCACCTTTAATTTCCACATTGCCTGCCTCAACTTTCTGAGTCCAGATCACGCCTGCAAAATCTTTGGCCGTGAAGTAATGCTTCAGTGAACTAGGGTTATCCAGAATCAGCTTGTAGCGCTTGCCGACCTGAAAGGTCAGTTGATTAGGCACAAACACCAGTTCGTTGGCTTCGTTGCTCAGATGCACCCGAATTTCTGTGGGAGTCTGCTGGCTAGGCGCAATGGCAGCAATCGCCTCTGCCCGGCCGCCTATTCCCCAGCCGATCGCGATCGCCAGAACTAGCACTAGCCAAACTCTGTAAAACAGCCTTTTCATAAGCCTTGGTTATCGAAAACTCCTATGAGTCAATACTAATTACTTTAGAACTTAAGCCTCACTCAAGCCTTACTCAAACCTTGAGGTGAACGAGCAAATCTCAATCTTTTACCTCAAGCCAAACCTTCAGTTTGGCTAGGGCTTCGTCTAGCAAGTTCTGAAGGATAGAAGAATAGGGGCAGTGCTCCCGCGCCGGGGAGGAACCTTTGCCCCCTCCAATCCCAACTAATAGAGCGGTGTACACTCAGCTGAAGCCAGAATATTTTCTGGACTTGATTCCGTTGAAAATTGCTATAGCCCCCAGGACTATGACTGATAAATAACTTTTCCTAGCGTAGCTGGGTGGAGGCGATCGCGCGGTCGATCCTCCAGTAAGCAATAGGGGCGGCAATAGCTGAGGGGCATTTCTAGCGCATGTTGGTTTAGAAAAGCAGGATCATTCATTACGTCTTCTGTCGCTCCGTCATACACAATCTGTCCATGGCTGAGGACAATCGTGCGGCTGCATAAATCCAACACCAGATCTAGATCATGGGTGGCAATGACTTGAGTCAAGGGCAAGTTATCCAGCAGATCGATCAACTGACGACGACAGCGAGGATCCAGCTGGGCAGTAGGTTCATCTAATACGAGAACCTGGGGCTGCATGGCCAAAACGCCAGCGATCGCCACCCGCTTCTTCTCACCGCCGGATAAGTTGCTCGCCATCCGATTGCCATATTGCTCTACATCCAGTCCAACGGCCTGCATTGCGTGCTGAACTCGATGCGTTAACTCATGTCCGCGTAAACCCTGGTTCATGACACCAAAGGTAATGTCTTCCCAAACGGTGGGCATGAAAATCTGATCATCTGGATTTTGAAATACGACGCCAACAAAATTACGAATCGTTTTCAAATTTTCAGGAACAACGGGCAATTCACCGACAATTACCTCTCCCGACTGCGGCAACAAAATCCCGTTGAGGTGGAGCAAAAACGTCGATTTACCGGAGCCATTAGCTCCTACAATTGCCACCTTTTCGGTGGCTTCAATGGAGAGATGAAGGTTTTGGAGCGCCTGAGTGCCATCAATATAGGCATAGCTCAAGCCGCTAATGGAAATGGGGTTGTGATGCATGAAACGAGAACTTATTGCAAATACACAGCTTGTCCTAACAGCAGCAGCAAAGCAGTTGCTATTAATGCCCAAATATCTATTTTTCTATGAGGAGAAATTTCGGCAAGAGGGGGTAGCCCCGTATATCCGCGTGCCAACATGGCTTGATGAATGCGATCGCCCCGTTCGTAGGTGCGGATAAACAAAGAGCCAATCATGTTGCCCACGACCAACCGCTGCCCCCGAGGGGTGCTCATCAGATTGCGGGAAGCGGCTGCCCGTCGCATAGTGTTCACTTCTTCCAGAATCACCGCAATATAGCGATACATCGAGGCGATGATCGCTATCAGCAGAGACGGCATCCGCAGCGCCTTCAAGGCATGCAGCAAAGCTGGAATTGAGGTTGTCAGCACTAACAGATTTAACATCAACAGGCAAAGCAGCGCCTTAGCCGTCACACTACCCAAAATCATTAATCCTTCATCTGTAATTTGCAGCCACCCCCATTGCCATAAAACGGCTCCACTGCCCCGAAACAAAGTTCCAATCAAGACAACGCTGATAAAGCTCAATTCCACGGCCACCCGCCTTAGCAAAACGGGGAGCGTCAGCCGGCTGCGAAGGATTAAGGCAGCCAAACCCAATCCATAGATTAACCAAGTCCACCAGCGACCATTGGCTGTTAGGGCCGTTGCAAACACAAAAAGCAGAGCGCAAAGCACGCGGATGCGGGGAGTAAGCTGATGCCAAGGGGTCGTCCCTTGGCTGTTAGTATCCAGTCGGAATGCGCCAATGTGCAGCAGCATGAAGTTTTTGCCTTATTGAGAAGTCCGATCGGAACGATTTGCAGCGGAATCAGCAGATGAACCTTTTACCAGCAGTTTTCCAGCCCCCCAAGCGATGCCAAATGTAGCCAACGTGCCAATCAATCCGGCTAAAGGAGTGGCTAGCCCTTCGGGTACCCCACGCAGCGCATACGCATCAAACACAGCGTGGAAAGGCAGCTTTTGAGCAGGCGGATTTTCCTGGGCTCGTTTATTAAAGCCCTGATCTTCAGCCACCCGATTAAGTCCATCTGGATCTGAACTGGCAAAAGGCGAAAGGAAAATGGCAACCAGCAGCGCTACACTCAAACCGATGAGTACAAAGGCTCGATTCCTGGATGAATTGAGACGATTTTTCATAGGACGTTACCCTTTGTCAACGTGTTCTCAGACATTTGCTCAAGTCAAGCTAATCAAGTGCTCAAGCCAAGCTGATCAAGTCAAGTTAATCTGAACTATCGCGGTATTAAAGGACGTGGCAAAGGCGATCGCTTGGGTGGGTCGTACATTAAATCGGGACGAGCCTGCCAAACATAGCTGGTGGCAATCACTGTAATGATGGCTTCGCCAATGCCAATCAAGACATGCCAGGCCAACATGGCAACTATGGCTACATTGAGGGAAACCGTTCCCGACAGGGCTAGTTCAATGGCACAGATGAATGAGGCAACCACTACACTGGCCCAGGCAGCAATGGCAACGGCAATGGCTGTTCCTCGCCAAGTGTTAAAACCCAATGCCGACCGCAGGGCCTTGTAGAGGTAGTAACCGCCAAACGTACCGATCAGCCCCATGTTAAAAATGTTCGCTCCCAGTACAGTCAGTCCACCGTCCTGAAACAGTGTGGCTTGGACAATAAATACAACAGTCATCACTAGTGAGCCAGCCCAGGGACCTAACAAAACCCCAGCCAAGGTGCCACCTAACAAATGTCCCGACGTACCTCCTGGAATAGGAAAATTAATCATCTGCGCTGCAAAGATGAATGCCGCACAAACGCCCATTAGAGGAACTACGCGCTCTTGATGTTCACTTTTGACCTGACCCAGCGCAACGACAATCAGCGCGATCGCCAATCCCCAAGTTACTAAGCTCACAGGCAAACTCAAAAAACCGTCTGGAATATGCATCGCTAACTGGGGTGAAACTACCCAGTACAATCTGCTTAAAGGTAGATGCAGAACTAAAAGTTCACTCATAAGGTCTCAAGTGCTTTGGCTCAATCGGAGATAACGTTGTCGATAACTTCTCAACTATCTTGCTGAAATGCAACCCCCAAGGGAGGGATTCGGCAGGATTTTAAGGAGAATTACAGAAATGACCGATAATCCAGGGTTATTTGACTGGCGATCGCTAGCAGCAAGCAACAGGCTGAAATTCGCAAAGTTTGAATTTAAACTGGACTCCTAGCCATTAGATGAGCTACCATAAGCGATTGTGAGTTTTGCAATATCCATGAACGCCCAGGAAGTCATCCGTTCGATTGAACAGGAATATATCAAGTCCGATCTGCCAATCATTCACGTAGGTGATACGGTAAGAGTCGGTGTTCGAATTCAAGAAGGTGGCAAAGAGCGCGTTCAGCCCTATGAAGGCACCGTCATTGCTATGCGAAATGGTGGAATTAATGAAACCATTACCGTGCGGCGGGTGTTTCAAGGTGTAGGCGTAGAACGAGTGTTTCTCCTCCACTCTCCTCGAGTCGCTGATATCAAGATCATTCGCCGGGGTAAAGCACGGCGGGCGAAGCTGTACTACCTACGCGATCGCGTGGGCAAGGCAACTCGTCTGAAGCAACGGTTCGATCGCCCTCTCTAACTGGCGTTTGGTGGCTAGCTGTTAGTTCTAGTTATGTAAAGAGATATCTTAATAGCTATCGAAGTTCGTGACTTAATAACTAACTGCTGCAACCACATGTTAGACTAGGAAAGGCGTTAGACAAAGTATTCCAGCCTGTGCGTCCTTAGTTCAGTTGGTAGAACGCAGGTCTCCAAAACCTGATGTCGGGGGTTCGAGTCCTCCAGGGCGCGCTGGACTATTTTTCAGGCTAGTCGCACTCGATGGTTTGAATAGTCAAAATATCGGTTAACTTTTGCGGCAAGGCGGCGGAAGACTGTGGCAAAAAAAGACGACGCGGAAGAAGTAAGAGGGCAAAAAGAGCCTAAGGGATCTAAGGAATCGAAAGAATCCAAGGAGATCAAGGAGAAAAAGGCGGAAGCTGTTGCTCCTAGCTCTAATAAGGTTGCTGCTTTTCTGCAAGGTACTCGAGAGGAACTGGACAAGGTTGTGTGGCCAACTCGGCAGCAGCTAATCAGTGAATCTCTGGCCGTAATTTTGATGGTGACGCTTTCCGCAACGCTGATTTATTTTGTAGACAATTTCTTCAGTTGGGCTGCTAAGCAGGTGTTTGGATGACTCTTGCCTCAGATGATTCGGATAACTATATGTCCACGGAGGACGGCGATGAAAGTGCCGTCCAACTTGGTGCGCGCTGGTACGCCGTTCAGGTAGCCTCAGGCTGTGAGAATCGCGTCAAGATGAATTTAGAGCAGCGCATCGAAACCCTAGACGTTGCCAACCGCATCCTGCAAATTGAGATTCCCCAAACGCCAATCATTAAGCCA
>DATNOY010000670.1:0-3548 GCA_036703495.1 Coleofasciculaceae cyanobacterium | reverse complement strand
TCGTCAGTACTTTAATCCGCAGAAGTGGCGCATCATTTTGTTTGATCAACGAGGGTGCGGGCGTAGTACTCCCTATGCGGAGCTGCGAGAGAACACCACCTGGGATCTTGTGAGTGATATCGAACAGATCAGAACCCATCTGGGAATTAAGCAGTGGGTGGTATTTGGCGGGAGTTGGGGGAGCACCCTGTCCCTGTCCTATAGCCAAACTCATCCAGACGCTTGCAAAGGACTGATTTTACGAGGAATTTTTTTGCTGCGTCAAAAAGAGCTGCAATGGTTTTATCAAGAAGGAGCTAGTTACCTATTTCCAGATGCCTGGGAAGCTTACTTACAACCCATTCCACTGGATGAACGACAAGACTTAATTGCTGCCTATTATCGGCGATTAACCAGCCCTGAACCGTCTATTCGGTTAGAAGCAGCGCGAGCTTGGTCGGTATGGGAGGGCAGTACCAGCAAATTAATTCCTGATGCAGGTTTGCAACAGCGGTTTGGCGACAGCCAGTTTGCTGATGCGTTTGCCCGGATTGAGTGCCATTACTTTGTCAATAAAGGCTTTCTGGAGACCGAGGATCAGCTGTTGCGGAATTGCGATCGCATTCGCCATCTGCCTACGGTGATTGTTCAAGGGCGATACGATGTGGTTTGTCCTATGGTTTCGGCGTGGGAACTGCATCAAGCCCTCCCTGAAGCAACATTCAAAATCATCCCCAATGCGGGGCACTCGATGACCGAACCCGGAATCCGTAGCGCATTGCTGGAAGCAACGGATGAATTTGCCAGCTTGTAGGGATGGGGGTACTTCACAGGTGATCGAGTTTTCTGACAGCTTGGCAAAGCAGGGATTTCAGAAAATAATCTAGTTTTATAGCGATGTGCACTCGACTAAAGCCGGATTATTTTTTGAAGCCTTACTCCGCGAGGTTTTCAAAATAATCTGGACTTGAGTCATTTGAAAATTGCTATAGAACTTGAGCAGAACTTGAGCGTAAGCTAGGACGTCAAGATACAAATCAGCCAAAGCTGACTTTAGCTTCCTCAAGAAAATGGTTGGCTTGCAAAATCTGGTAAAGATCAACATCTGCTTCTAGGAGACAAGCATGACCGCTATAGGGCAGTACATGCATATCAGCCTGGGGCAACAGGCGAGTAAACCGTTTTGCTTCTGAAACAGAAGGTAAAAGGCGATCGCGTTCACTCCCTACAATCAATGCAGGCTGACGGATTTGGCGTAACTCAGTATCGGTGATATCAAAATCTCGCAGTAGGGAAATGCGCCAGAGGGAAGAATTTTGAGTCACAGACTGCATCGCATCCAGTAGAGCCCGGCGATCGCGCTCCTCAATCCGCTCTAGGGCCGCCAGGAAAGGCAGGAATCCGACGCAGGAGGTGTGATAAAGCAACTCAGGCAACGGGCGAACGAAATAGGACGCCCAATAAATCCAAAAAGAGTGTTTGAAGGAAGTAGCTGGGTTCAGCAAAATCAGGCGATCAAACAGATGAGGGGCTTGCAACAGCACCTTAAGAGCCAGGCATCCTCCAAATGACTCGCCACATAGATAGACAGGATGCTGAGTGTCGTGTCTTAATTCGGCTTCAATCAGCGCTACAACCTGCTGGGTTAAGTCTGCCCAATGCGTTAAGTCATCGGGTGGAATCGCTAAACAGCGGATGTCAAATGCTTGTTCTAAACCTGCTAACTGCCTGCTCAAGAGCTGCCCTGTGCCATCCATTCCCGGTAAATAAAAAAACAGTGGAGCTTGAGGATTGATAGGACGAGGAACCCGGAAATAGGGAGATGTAGCACTGTGCATTCGAGTTACAGAACAACCGTGATGGAGCGTAAGTTATGAGCCGTAGCGGAGCAGTTCACCAATTTCAGATTGGCATTGAGTCAGCAGATCGGCGACGACCGTTTTAGCCTGCTTGCCCTGATAGCTATCGCGTTGGGAGGCGGTGATCCAGATGGGGTGTCCTACCAATACGTTGACCCGTTGATAGATAACCATTGGGTGCCATCCGGATTGCTGAAATAGGGGTTCAGATGGATCAAAGAAGCTCAAGAGCTTCAGCGGCATGGCTGAGCTGGTTGTTTCTGTTTGGGAGGCGATCGCCACCGGCAGAATGGCTAAATCTGGGATCGGAGCCCGCAGAGCCAGGTGGGCAAAGCCCCGATGAAAGTCACCTATTTCTTGCGGATGGGTATATTTCACCATAGGTTGTGCCCCTTCCGGAAACAGCCCCACAATTTGACGGGACTGAAGCAGGTGGATTGCTTGATGAAAAAAACTTTGCTGCCGTTGCTCGGGCGCATCTAGTGGAAAGCAGCCCATGCGAGTAACAAAATCTTTGAGAACTGGCACCTGCCCCATGTAGTGATGGCAGGCAAACCGAATCGGACGCTCGATCGCTGCCATCAGCAGGGGAGCATCCATGAAGCTGCGGTGATTGCTAACCACCAAAATCGGGCTTTCACGCGGGATCCGATCTTGATGATGGCGAAAAACACGGGTTCCCAATCCAGCCAGCAACTGTTGGGAGATTAATAACGGACTCTGCATCAATTCTCTTCTCTCGCGCCATCTACGTAACCTTTCTTAATTTTAGTTCGCATTCGTATTGGATAATTTGATATTTCTCAGTCTAAATAGATAAATCATAGTGAGGTTGCAAATCTACCTTAGACAGATGTATTGCTGTAGAATGGGCTGACAGTAAAGCTTTTCAGCTTATTCGCTGCCCAAAGTGAGCGATTACAGTCCATCAAATTCTTAAATGATTGCAACCTAAATCGAGATACTTAACAGCAGAGTGATAGTCTCAAAAAGCTGGGATTAAAATCTTTAAGCTGTTAAAAAATGCAATCCAATATACAAATTAACGATCAATTAAATCATTTGAAACTATTTGATCAATAGAGGATTCTAATTAATGAAGGTGCTCCTTCAGAGGATAAACTAAAAAGCACCGCCTCTCTGATTGGTCAAAAGACACTGACTTTATCTATAATTGCCCTAGAAAACATGTTGTTTGACCTGTGCATTTCAAAACGTCTAAGCTCATGTCGTTTTTTGCCTTCGCGACCAGATCTTAAGTAAATAGGGTGCATCGTTGAACGAGCCGGTAGCTACTTTTCGTGCAGCTTCAGCCATTAGTTTTTTGTTAATGTAGCTCTATCAGTGAATGTTTTAATCAGGGTTCAATGTTCATGCTCTCAAAATAGTGATAAGAGCTTAAAGGAAATTTTTAGTGATTCATGAGTTTTAACGCTGTCAGTCAAAATCGTTTCTCGGTCTCCACCCCAATTTATTACGTTAATGACTTGCCGCATATTGGCAGTGCTTATACGACAATCGCTGCTGATGTTGTGGCTCGGTTTCAAAGACTACAGGGTAAGTCGGTACTCATGATTACCGGCACCGATGAGCATGGGCAAAAAATCCAGCGAACCGCAGAAGCCCTAGGTAAGTCTCCTCAGGAACACTGCGATCAGATTGCTGCGGCCTTCAGTTCGCTGTGGGACAAAATGAACATCCAGTGCGATC
>DATNOY010000669.1:0-3720 GCA_036703495.1 Coleofasciculaceae cyanobacterium | reverse complement strand
GCCCAGCCTTAAGGACAAATATGCCTACCGCGATTATTTGAACAGAATTGCGCAGCAGCAGGGAAAAGATCTGGCTTGGGTGAGTGAGGAATTTCAGCAGGAGTTTGGGACGGAGCACTAGCAAGAAGTCTTTTACTCGCGATAATCGAGAAGGGGGCGGGCACAACCCAGAAATTTCAGGGAGGGCGATCGTGGTAGATAGCAAAATTGGCTTTTTGGGAACTGGACTGATGGGCTTGCCCATGGCGCAACGGCTGCTGGCTGCTCATGTGCCGCTGGTTGTTTACAATCGCACCGTTGCCAAGCTGGAGCCGCTCAGGCAAGCCGGTGCAGCAGTGGCGGCTACCCCAGCCGATTTGCTGCAACAGTGTCAGGTGGTGATGACGATGCTGACAGATGCTCAGGCGATCCGGGACTTGCTGCTGTCGGACGAGGCAAAAAGGCAGCTTGGCGATCGGACTGTGATTCAGATGGGAACGATCGCCCCTAGCGAAAGCCGCAGCATCCAAGCTGAGATCAAGGCAGCGGGAGGAGAATATTTGGAAGCCCCTGTGTTGGGCAGCATTCCCGAAGCGAGAGACGGCAAATTGCTGGTGATGGTGGGGGCTGCTCCAGCGCAGTTTCAGCAGTGGTTGCCGCTGCTGCAAAACCTGGGGAGCGAACCGCGCTGGGTCGGCGAAGTGGGCACTGCATCGGCGCTGAAGCTGGCGCTTAATCAGCTCATTGGTTCACTAACAACGGCTTTTGCCCTCAGTCTAGGCTTTGTGCAACGACAAGGTGTAGGGGTGGATACCTTCATGGAAATTCTGCGGCAAAGCGCCCTCTATGCTCCCACCTTCGACAAGAAGTTGCAGCGCATGGTGGATCAAGAATTCAGTGCCGCTAACTTTCCGACAAAACATTTGCTAAAAGACATGAATTTGTTTTGGCAAGAGTCTGAGGCAGTGGGTCAACAGGCTGATAGCCTGACGGGTGTGCGGCAAATTTTGGAGCAAGCCTGCCAGATGGGTCTGGCTGAAGCTGATTACTCGGCCCTCTTTGCAGCCGTTAATCCGGTTGCAGCGGTAAACCCGACTAGGGATGAATAGAACCATCGGGCAGGGTGGCTCCCTGCAAGTTTGCCCCTGTGAAATCGGCGCATCCTCCCAGGTTAATGTTCAGGGTTGCGCTGTTGTCTGTGGTGTGGAGGTTTAAGCCAGGCGGGGCATCAGGCTGTGGGGTAATGGGGGTGCGATCGACCTGAAACCCTAGCGTGGAGTTGCCATCCGCCCGAAAACTAAAGCTATAGGCATTACAGCCCAAATCTGCGCCTTCTAAATTGGCATTTTGTAAGTTGGCGCGTTTTAAGTTAGCCCCGCCGAGGTAGGCTCCCTTGAGGTTGACCCCTTCCAGGTTGGCTCCTTCTAAGTTGGTCTTTTTCAGATCTAGCCGGGCTAAATCTGCCCCTTTTAAATTGCAGTCTAGGCACTGCTTCGTTTCTAACAAACTGCGAATGCGATTTTTTTCTGTGATCACCTTCACGCCGTACACCCCCGCCGCCGTAATCCCGGCTACCAGAGCCATTGCGATCGCTATCCTCTGAGTTTTCACTCGCTGAGTTTTCATAAAATGCCTTAGGGATTTCAGCAGCGTACCCTACTCCAATGATAGCGACTACAAGGGTGACGGCAGGGTTTCCAGATGCAGAGAGGGCTGCCCTAATCATCTGGAAACTGCCAGCATGCAATATATTCCACATTGCGGCTACCGCACTCACAGGGGATGTG
Source organism: Coleofasciculaceae cyanobacterium (assembly GCA_036703495.1). Lineage (GTDB taxonomy): Bacteria > Cyanobacteriota > Cyanobacteriia > Elainellales > Elainellaceae > Drouetiella. The sequence goes on along the minus strand of DATNOY010000669.1, from coordinate 1,954 downwards.
AGTGGAAGCAATCCATTCGCGATCGCATTGTCGGCAATGGCACAAAATATTATGCCGATTGGCTTCCTCAATGCTGGACTGCCACTGTTGCAACTCCTCTAAACTGAGATGAGGCTGTTGCCCAGGGGTATGGTCTCCCAAATTTTTGTCTGCCCAACCTTCACGTTTATTTACCACGCCTAATTTCCTTGATTGAACTGATTGCTACCTGCTGAACCCCGATCCCTCCCCCTCCTGCTTTGATCCCTTCCTGTGTTTTCATATACCTGTTGCAAATCTTCTTCCCTCTGACTATTGCAAACTTTGACCGACAATCGGACACTGGATGTGGGAGTTGATTGGTTGTTAAGAAGCAGTTAAGAGGTCATTGTGAAAAAAGTTTTAGCCATTATTCTGGGAGGCGGTGCGGGCACCCGGCTGTACCCGTTGACCAAACTGCGAGCAAAACCGGCTGTGCCCCTGGCTGGCAAGTACCGGCTAATTGATATTCCAGTGAGTAACTGTATCAACTCAGAGATTTACAAAATCTATGTGCTGACTCAGTTTAATTCGGCCTCGCTGAATCGGCATTTGACGCGAACCTACAGTTTTTCGGGCTTTAGTGAAGGATTTGTGGAAGTGCTGGCAGCCCAGCAAACGCCAGAAAACCCCAACTGGTTCCAGGGAACAGCAGATGCAGTTCGCCAATATATGTGGCTGTTTCAGGAGTGGAAAGCCGACGAATATTTGATTTTATCCGGCGATCACCTCTATCGCATGGATTACTCGCACTTTATCAATCGCCATCGTGAGACTAATGCAGACATCACTATTTCCGTGCTGCCGATGGACGAAAAGCGAGCGTCTGACTTTGGTTTAATTAAAATTGATGAGTCTGGCCGGATCATCGACTTTAGTGAGAAGCCCAAGGGGGATGCCCTGAAGCAAATGCAGGTAGATACCACGGCCTTGGGTCTAACGCCTGAGCAGGCCCAGCAGAGTCCTTACATTGCCTCGATGGGGATTTATGTCTTCAAGGCAGAAGTGCTGATGGATCTGTTGCGCAAGTACCCAGACCAGACAGACTTTGGCAAAGAGATTATTCCGCCAGCGGCATCAGCCCACAACATTCAGGCATTCCTGTACAACGGCTATTGGGAAGACATCGGAACGATCGAAGCTTTCTATGATGCCAACCTGGCCTTGACGCAGCAGCCACAGCCCTCGTTTAGCTTCTACGATGAGAAGTATCCCATCTATACTAGAGGGCGCTCTTTACCGCCTACCAAATTACAGAATTGCACCATCACAGATACGATGATTGGGGATGGCTGCATTATCAAAAGCTGCCAGATTCATCACTCTGTGCTAGGCATCCGCACGCGCATCGCTTCGGGCTGTACCATTCAGGACGCGCTGATCATGGGTGCTGACTTTTATCAGCCGTTTGAAGACCGGCAAGCTGACCTAGCTCGTGGGGGTGTGCCCGTTGGCATTGGAGCCAATACCACCATTCGCCGTGCCATTATTGATAAAAATGCCCGCATCGGTCAAGATGTGCAAATTATCAACAAAGATCGGGTTGAAGAGGCCCAGCGGGAAGAACTCGGCTTCCATATTCGTAGCGGCATTGTGGTGACGCTGAAAAACGCCACTATTCCTGATGGAATGGTGATCTAATGGTGGTCTAATGGTCATCTAAAAGATGTGAGGTGAGTCGTTCTCATCTGTTGTGGCTCAACATCTGTTGTGGCTCAACAGCAGGTCTGGAATATTACCAGACCTGAGGTCGGCACCTGAGTCCGGCACGGGGCGTAAGGCAATTGGTGGAAGATGGCGGGAATGGCTGGCGTTCAGCAATGCGCTCAAGAATGCGCTCAAGACAGCTCTGCCTATATGTGGACTGGCTCCCCGTACCCCAGGGTGCCTGACTTAATATTTCTCATTGGCTTGCCTGGAAGCGGCAAGTCTTCTT
>DATNOY010000668.1:0-2184 GCA_036703495.1 Coleofasciculaceae cyanobacterium | reverse complement strand
TCGCAAAATCCGCGAGGCTATGGTCGCCCTCAAGCTGGAGACCATGTACAGCAAAGACTTCCTGATGCTGACCTACCTCAATCGGGTTTATTTAGGCAGCGGCAACTATGGGTTTGAGGACGCTGCTCAATTTTACTTTGGCAAGTCCGCTAAAGAGTTGAACCTTTCAGAAGCAGCGACGTTGGTGGGTATCCTGCCTGCACCCAATCGCTTTAACCCCGTGCGAGACTATCAGACTGCTGTGGAGCTGCGCGATCGCGTCATCAACCGCATGGCCACCCAAGGAGCCATTAGTCCAGAAGAGGCTCAACGAGCTAGGCGATCGCGGATTGAAATTAATCCAGCCGCCATTAAAGAGTTAGAGAGTACGATCGCACCCTACTTTTACGGGCAAGTGTTTCAAGATCTGGAAACCCTCTTAGGCGCACAGCTAGCTCAAGAAGGGAACTTCATCGTTGAGAGCAGCCTGGATACTCAAATGCAATCCAAGGCAGAATCCAGCTTGCAAAATGCAGTCACTACTATGGGGGGATCAGGCGGTTTCTCTCAGGGTGCCCTGCTGACACTGGATACAGGTACGGGTGAAGTGTTGGCGATGGTGGGAGGAGTCAACTTTCAACAAAGCCAGTTTAATCGAGCCACACAAGCCCTGCGACAGCCAGGTTCAACCTTCAAGGCATTTGCCTATACAGCCGCGATCGAGCAAGGAATTTCTCCCAGCACTCCTTTTTCTTGTGCGCCGCTTAATTGGCAAGGGCAGTTTTTTGAAGGCTGTCACTCAGGAGCAGGCAGCCTGGATATGTACAGCGGGCTCGCTCGCTCGGAAAACGTGGTTGCACTACGTATCGCCCAAGAAGTTGGCCTGGATAAAGTAGTGCAAGTGGCACGTCGCTTGGGCATTACGGCTAAGCTTGACCCGGTACCCGGCTTGGTTTTAGGCCAAAGTGAAGTAACGTTGCTAGAACTCACGGGCGCATACAGTGTCTTTGCCAACCGAGGTGTGCGCAATCAGCCCCATACCATCAACCGGATTCTAGATAGCAGCGATTGTACCAACCCTAAAGACATTAAAACCTGTCGCGTTATTTTTGATTATCAGCAAAATGCCCAAACGAATCAGCCTGTCCTTGATCCTCAAGTAGCGGCCACCATGACTTCCCTGATGCAAGGAGTGGTGCAATCTGGGACGGGGCGTAATGCTGCCTTGGGTTTAGGGGAAGCAGGTAAAACCGGAACCACGAACGACAACACAGATCTCTGGTTTGTCGGCTATATTCCCGGTCAAGCTTTGGCAACGGGCATCTGGTTTGGCAACGATGACAACACCCCTACCGGCGGGGCTAGTGCCGATGCGGCTCAGCTCTGGGGCAATTACATGCAACAGGTGATTCGGTAGCCGCATAGTCCGGGATAGCTATTGGCTAGCCAATGGCTCAGCTCATCCTGACCGGTATCAACAGTTATCAACATTGGAAAGTCAACCCGTGAACTCAATGGCCGGCAATGCGGACTTGCTGTTGTAAAGTCGATCGCTCATCCCTTAAGTTAAGCTTTCATCACTCAACTTGTCGCCTATTACACCAAAAGTGAGCCAATTTCTGGAAATGCGTAGAATTTTGAAAAAAGCTGACTAATTTTACTGCTAATACTATAGAGATCGGATATGATCACCAGCAAAGCAGTATTCGGCAGCAGAGTGTAAAGGTGTCGCAGTATGCCTTTCCATCTCTCCGAGTTGTCCCCTATCATAGCTATGGTTTGGAGAGGATCGTGACTATATACATTGGCAACCTGTCTTTTCAGGCTACCGAGGAAGACTTAAAGGAAGTCTTTGCAGAATACGGCAAAGTCAGTCGAGTCAGCCTGCCAACTGATCGCGAAACAGGCCGCAAGCGAGGCTTCGCGTTCGTAGAAATGGAAGAGGACGCCCAAGAAGATCAAGCGATCGCTGAATTGGATGGCGCTGAATGGCTCGGTCGAGAAATCCGGGTCAACAAAGCCAAACCCCGTGAAGGAGGAGGGCGTGAAGGAAGTAGCCGAGCCGGTAGCTACGCGCCTAGGGAATGATCAGCTCCTAAATGCCGATTCTATTGTTAAGCTTGCAGGTAGCCTTTTGAAGCCCTGACCGATTGGTTAGACTTTAATAGCTACTCTGTTTGTTGCTGATTAAATTCTGGAGCCGCT
>DATNOY010000667.1:0-8251 GCA_036703495.1 Coleofasciculaceae cyanobacterium | reverse complement strand
TATTTGTTGGCAGAGTTGGTTGAGGCTCAAAATTTTGCCTTGCCTGCGGGCTGGCTAGGCGTACATTTGCGGATGACTGGGCAATTGCTCTGGCAGCATCAAGATGAACCCCTGCAAAAGCATTGCCGGGTGCGGCTCTTTTTCTCAGAGCAGCGAGAGCTGCGGTTTGTCGATCAACGCACCTTTGGCCAAATGTGGTTTGTGCCACCCGATCGCCAGCCCCAAGAGATCATGTCTGGACTGGCTCATCTGGGGCCAGAGCCCTTTTCACCTGAATTTTCGGTGGCATATCTGGCTCAGTGGCTGAGCAATCGCCAACGTCCGATCAAAAATGCTTTGCTCGATCAAACGCTGGTTGCAGGCATTGGCAATATTTATGCCGATGAAGCGCTGTTTCTCAGCCAAATTCAGCCTCAAACCTTATGCGCAACGCTTAAACTAGAGCAAATTCAGCGGCTGCATACGGCTATTTTGCGCGTCTTGCAAGACGCGATCGATGCTAGAGGCACAACCTTTAGCGATTTTCGAGATGTAGCAGGGATTAATGGCAACTATGGTGGCATTGCCTGGGTGTATGACCGAGAGGGTAAAGCCTGCCGCACCTGTGGCTCTATGATCCAACGGCTAAAGATGGCTGGGCGATCGGCGCATTTTTGCCCGAGTTGTCAGCACTAGTGTTTTGTCAAGAAAATTTTGATGGGTCGAAGACCCTCAAAATTTAACCCTAATCAACTCCCTGGCTTTCAGCTACCCGTCAATGAATAATTGACAGACCCCTAAGTACAGGATGATGGAATTGAGCATCTCGCTCACACTCCTAACGGTCGCTGGATTGAAGCCGAGGTCTACTAGCGATCAACGTTAGTCTGTCCCAGCGGAGATTCGTGGGGTAATGCTTGCCACTGTTGTGCAACCTGCTGCACCACTTCCCGAAAGCGTTGTACGGTGACTGAAGCAGACAACTTTGGCCAGATGAGGGCGATCGCTGCCTTGGGGGTAACTTCTACAAAAGAGCGATAGACGACGCCAGTACGCTGTAAATTTTGCAATGAGACAGGCACAATCGCGATGCCCATCTCTGCCGCCACCAAGCTAATAATCGTCTGCATTTGGATAGCCTCCTGAACCACATTGGGGCTAAATCCTCCTTGCTGACAGAGGCTAATAATTTGGTCATATAGCCCTGGAGCCAACAGCCGGGGAAATAAGATAAACGATTCACCGGCCAGCATGGGTAGATCAACCTGTGGGTTTGCAGACAGGGCGTGGGTTTCGGGCAAGGCAACCACAAGCGGCTCCTGAAAAATGGTTGTCCAAGCAAATGCTTCATCCTCAATGGGTGGACGCACAAAGCCCACATCAATTCGACCTTCTCGCATCCACTGCAACTGTTGATCGGTAGTTAGTTCATGAAGCTCTAGGCTAACTTGGGGCACCGCTGACCGAAATGCCCGCAGAATCGATGGCAGCACATTGTAAGCCGCAGAGCTGACAAAGGCGATCGCCAGCTGTCCAAGTTCTCCCCGGCTGACCTGCTGCCCTAACCGAACGGCTTGTTCTAACTGCCAAAAAATTTTGCGGCATTCCTCTAAAAACACCTGCCCTGCTTCGGTAAGTACCACACTCCGCTTCGTGCGGTAAAACAATTGAAATCCCAGTTCGGTTTCTAGTTGGCGAATCTGCATGCTGAGCGGTGGCTGGGCCATGTGCAACCGGTCAGCCGCTCGCCCAAAATGTAGTTCCTCAGCCACCATCATGAAATAGCGCAGATGTCGAAGTTCAATCATGACCGAATGCCGGTAAAAAGCACGATACAAAAATTAGTCTGCGGATAGCTCCGCTGGGGTATTAGTATGAGCGATGATACGGTGGATTACCTAACTCGTTTATCCTGCTCGTTCATCCTTTGCATCTGACTATGCGATCGTTCCGGTCTGATCCCTATCTCTGGGTACACCTGGCAGGCCTTGCCGCTGTTCCCCTCTTGCTAGAACTCTGCTTGCTGGGCTTGGCGGTAAGTAGCCCTTTTCTACCGGCTGGCTTCGAGTTTTTGTTAGTGGGCACCATTGGGGTAGCTCCAGTCTTGTGGATGCAGTGGCAGCGGCCGTTTTCCATCTTTAGCCTTGTGGTGCTAGCGCTCAAGCCGGAACAGTTAACGGCAGATCAACGGCGAATTTTGCGATCGTTCAAAGCGCCAATAGAACGCATCCTGGCGGTATCGACTGCGATCGCCCTGCTGGCAGTTTTATGGCAGCTTTACCAAATTGCGCCAATTGCTTCAGAAGTGACGCCTTTTACCCGCTTTGGGCGATTGGGGGGAATCCTGGTGGCTGCGATCGCCTTTTTGGGCAGCAATTTGTTCTTGCAGGTGCCAGTCAGCGTCTTGCGCGTACTGCTCACGCCAGTTAGCCAGCTGGCTGCGATGGAACCTTACCCGGTGGCAGGCGTCGCCCAAGACTTTACGCTGCTGGGAATCCGAGTCCAGCAAATTTTGCCAAACATTATTGCTGAACCGGACGTACAGCCAGTTGCAGAAGCTGCTGCTGCGATTCCAGAAGTTACCCCAGCAGAAGTTAGCCCGGTACCGGTAGAAGCAGGAGAGACTGCAACCGAAGCCGCTGCTCCAGCGACAGCAGAACTGGCAGATGACTTTGAGGATGAGCTAACCGATGATTTTGAAGATGAACCTGAGGCAGTACAGCCTCTAGATAAGGCGGCAGATGATTTTGAAGATGATCTTGAAGATGACTTTGAGGATGAGCTAGCAGATGATTTTGAAGATGAGCCTGAGGCCATACAGCCTGTAGATGAGGCAGCAACCCTGCTCCTAGAGCCTACGGACAATCTGGCAGCCTCTTCTACCCTAAACTCAGCTGAAATAGATCCTTCTACTGAAATAAATACGGGGGAACCTCAACCTGCGATCGCAGAACCGCCAGCGGCAGAACTGGCGGCAGAACTAGCGGCAGAACCGTCCGAGGATTTAGCCGAGGTAATTATTGACCTACCTGAAGATGCACTAGCAGTAGGCTTAGAAATTTCAGAAACAGACACAGTACTGATTGAAATTGCCTCAGAAACTGGCGAAATGACCGAGGTTGTGATTACCAAAGTTGAGGTTACAGAAACGATCGCCATCGAAATCACGGCGCTAGAGGATGAAGAGGCGAACGCTGAGCCAGAGAATTTAGCACCAGCTACCGATGAGGAAGCGATCGCTTTGGAAAATGCGGCTGAACCTGCTTCAGAGAGTAGATCTGGATCAGATGACTTTGACCCAGATGACTCTAGCCTCAAGAACTCTAGCCCCAAGAACTCTAGCCTAGAGGATGAACTGACCTGAGAAGTCAGAACCCAGCCTGAAGCTTAATCCACGCTTTCGTTTACCGGGAAACGGTCAATCGCCTGAACTGCCAGCTGGGCACTTTCCTTGAGCCGCCCTGATAAGTAAGGCGCATGGGGAATCTGCGACAGAAAATCTACAGTTCGTCGCAAGATCCGCACAATGTCGCCCTCATCTAGGCTGGTGTTGTTGCATAGTTCAATCCACTCTGCCCCCAGCGCCCATTGCTCAACGATCGCCACCCAGTCTGCTTCTAACCAGATAGGCAATGCCACCTGATACCGGCGCTGTAGCTTAAATAGCTCCCGGCGAATTCCTCGGAGTGACGCCAAAGCTTCTTCCACTTCCGTCGAAGAATCATAGCGGATCCAGCTATCGGGGCGGGATACCTCCGTGACTAGGGCCGCACAGGTGGCGGCTAGGTGCTGGGGTTCTAGATGGTCTAGTTCACCTGAAGCTAAGGCCAGTCCTAGCCAAAGCTCGTTATCGCCTCGAATGGCGGCTGCTACCTCACCCAGAGGCGTTGGCTTCCACTGCCCATCCTGCAGGGCAAAGTCGGGATGAGGTTCAGGAGCATGAGGTTCAGGAGCATGAATTTCAGGAGCATGAGGTTCAGCATTGCCTGCAGCAGAACTGCTCAGATCCTCATCTGCCTGTTGGAGACAGCCAAAGTAGAGCAAAATTTCCATTAGATCCAGAAATTCTTGCCAATAGCGTTGGGAATATTGGTCGAGCTTGGTTTGGCGGCTGCGAATATCTTCCTGTATCTTGGCAATGCGGCTATGGCGCTTGAGCAAATAGCCTGGATCGCCTAACTGGCGCAGGGGATGATTGTGCAGCTGCGCTTCAACGGCAGTGACTCGCCCCTGCTGATCGCGAACTTCTGGAGGCAGCATGGCTTCTAGAGAAAGCTGAGGAATTTGGCGAACGATCGCAGCCGTCACCTCATCGCCTTTGCGAACCGAGCCAGGTTTGGCAGCCAGTTCTGCCGGCGGCACCAGCTGATCAACCTGCGCCAATCGCGGAAATTCGGCATGGAGTCCCACCACATCTGCAACCGTCACCACATACCAGCGGTTGTCTTGCCCCAAACAAACCAGATAAGGAGATTGCCCTGCGCCAGCTACTTTCATCACTAGCGTAGCCGGCAGCGGGGTTGCGACCGGCACATGCTTGCCTTTGAGGCTGAGAATCGTGCCCGCGATCGTATAGGCCAGGGCAATGGACAAATTCTCTGCGCTCACCTCCATCGCCTGCTGCTGTAAAACTTTAAGCAACCGACGCTCTTCCTTGAGGCGTTCATTCAGCTTTTCGTAGCTGGACAGCAGCTCAGGATCAATCGCATCCAGCTGCGCCTGCTGTTGCCGCAGTTCGGCATTGAGGTCAGCGATCGCCTGCTGCTGCGGCCGCAAATACAGCGTTGACAGATAATGCCCAAAGCTGCGCTCAATCAAGTCTTTGGCTTCAGCAAGGGTGTGGGTTTGCAGCAGGTTCAACACCATGCCATAGCTGGGTGTAAACTGACTCACCAGCGGATCAGCTTTAGAGGTGGCCAAATAGGCCGCTTCAGAAGCGCCCTCAAACGGCGTTTGCACCGTCACCACATAGCCAATCTTGTCCATACCTCGCCGTCCGGCTCGTCCAGCCATTTGCAGAAACTCGGAGGCATTCAGCAAGCGATGCCCGCGATCGGTACGTTTGGACAAACTAGAAATCACTGTGGTGCGGGCAGGCATATTGATACCAGCGGCCAACGTTTCCGTAGCAAACACCACTTTGATTAAGCCCTGCTGGAACAGCTCTTCAATCAACCCCTTCCAGGCAGGTAACACTCCGGCATGGTGCGAGGCGATGCCTCGATACAGAGCTTCTACCTGTCCGCTGCGCCCTGCTTCAGGATTGCGCGCCAGGAAGGCGTCAATCTGCTGCTTCAGGTCGGCCGCTTCGGCATCACTAACCAGCGAGAAACTGCTCATATCAGCCACGGCTTTATCGCATCCCCGCCGGCTAAAGATGAAGTAAATCGCAGGCAGCATATCGCGCTGCTGCAGTTGACTGACAACAAAGCCAATGCTGGGAGCCTCTTGCCGCCCGCGCTGTTTGCCGCCTTTGGGCTTGAGCCGAGGGTTAATGCCTTTACCGTTGGCATTCAGCAGCGGAAACAGCCCTTTGGGATTGCAGAAGGAAATTTCTAGGGGAACGGGACGAAAATCAGAATAAACGAGCTGAGCTGAGCCGTGAACTTGATTAATCCAGTCGGTCAGCTGGTCGCTATTGGCGATTGTGGCAGACAGGGCCACCAGCTGAATATTGGGTGGCGCATAAATAATCGACTCTTCCCAAACAGTGCCCCGTTGGCGATCGTTCATGTAGTGGCACTCGTCCAGCACCACCGTTTCCACGCCGGTCATGGACGTACCCACCTGTCCAATCGGGGTGCCATACAGCATGTTGCGAAAGATCTCGGTGGTCATCACCAGAATCGGGGCATCCCGATGCACCGAAATATCTCCTGTTAACAGACCAACCTGATCCGCTCCAAAACGCTCTCGAAAATCTCGCAGCTTTTGATTAGACAGGGCCTTCAATGGTGTGGTGTATAACACCCGCTTTCCCCGCGACAATGCCCGGTGAATGGCGTACTCTCCAATGAGCGTTTTTCCCGAACCCGTAGGGGCACATACCACCACAGACTGATCGGCATCTAGTGCAGCGATCGCCTGCCTTTGAAAATCATCTAGCTCAAAAGGAAACAGTGCGTTCAGATCAAGTCCAGTCTTAGAAGAAGCGCTCACGAATTTAGGGTGTTTACCACAGTAATTAATTGTCTGTCAGTTGTCTTAAAGACACAGCTATTGTAACGCTGGAATCATCTTCTCCTCATTTACAGCAATCTGATGTAATTCGCAAACTGATCGTTCCAGCGCTTCAGGCCGCAAAAAGGCATCAAAACAAACAAGGGATGCAGCGAGACTGCATCCCTTGGAAATTAAATTCAAATGGCTGAAAGCTGAGTTTCCAACTTCACCGGAAACGCAACAGCTGAAGTTAGTTCCTCAAATTAGTTCAAGTAATCCAAGTTCAAAGGCTGCTCTTTTTGCAGTCGCTTGCGAACTATAGAAGGCAGAACGAGGGGCCAGGCGATCGTAGCAGCCCCAATGACGATCCAGGAGGTGACATCGTTTTTAGGCGTTGAGTCATCTTTGAGAAAGGCGCGAAAAACAGTGCTGAAGACGAGTGCTGCACCGGCAAAGTATAATGTCATACTAATTTCGCCTCTCCCTGATGATTACTTATGGCTTTATAAAACCATTTGTTTTGCTGCAATTCTACGCCAAATATACTGAGATTTGATGGAAAAGCTCCATACAGCTCCGGAGTTCAGCTAAGTATTTATATCAGATAGGAGGTATAGCAGTCCTCATCCAGATCAGATGGGGTGTGCGTAGAACCCCTGGCTGGGGCGCAGCCCTCACACCCGTCCTCATCTGAGTGCGTAGCCCCATTAGAGATCACGAGGTCTCACGAGATATCACGAGATATCATGGGCAACCCTTCAGTTTGCTTAGAATCACGAATTCATGAAAACCAAACTTTTAGTTTTTGAAAGCGCAACACCGCTGCGCTTTCAAAAACTCAGTTGTGGGTTTGATTAAATTCACGTTCCTTAAAGCAATCTCTCTCTTCTGGAGCGGGTTTGCAGCCAAGCAACCTGGCAATAGCCACCCGCCGACTTTTGAAGAAACCATAACTTGTGCAGAAATATGCAGCTAAAAAAAGTATGGTTTTGGAAGGATACCTCCGCTACAGTTCAGCACTTCCCTCTCAGAGCACGTTATGTCAGAAGCCACTATCGAATCTACTCTTCAAGAGGATCGCAAATTTAGCCCCCCTGAGGCATTTGCTCAACAAGCTCGCGTCAAAAGCCTGGCAGAGTATGAGCAACTCTATGCCCGAGCCCAAGCTGATCCAGAAAAATTTTGGGCAGAGCTGGCCGAGACAGAACTGCACTGGTTCCAGAAGTGGGACAAGGTGCTAGATTGGCAGCCACCCTTTGCCAAATGGTTTGTTAACGGCAAAATCAACATTTCTTATAATTGCCTCGATCGCCACCTTACTACCTGGCGGCGTAACAAAGCCGCTCTAATTTGGGAAGGTGAGCCGGGGGATTCTCGCACCTACACCTATGCTCAGCTGCATCGCGAAGTTTGCCAGTTTGCCAATGTACTGAAGCAACTGGGTGTGCAGAAAGGGGATGTCGTCGGGATTTACATGCCTATGATTCCCGAAGCGGCAATCGCCATGCTGGCTTGCGCCCGGATTGGGGCCCCGCACACGGTTGTCTTCGGGGGGTTTAGCGCTGAGGCCTTGCGCGATCGCCTTAATGACGGCCAAGCCAAGCTCGTGATTACAGCCGATGGCGGCTGGCGCAAGGATGCGATCGTACCGCTGAAGGATCAGGTAGATAAAGCGCTGGGCAATGGGGCGACGCCCACGGTCAAAGATGTATTGGTAGTGCAGCGGACGGCCCAACCAGTGCATATGGAGCCGGGACGCGATCACTGGTGGCATGATCTACGCCAAGGCGTTTCAGCCGATTGCCCGGCTGAGCCTATGGATAGCGAAGCGATGCTGTTCATCCTGTATACCTCTGGCAGCACCGGCAAACCCAAGGGCGTGGTTCACACCACAGGCGGCTACAACCTCTACACCCACATGACCACGCAATGGATCTTTGATCTCAAGGATACTGATGTCTATTGGTGTACAGCGGACGTGGGCTGGATTACCGGACATAGCTATATCGTCTATGGGCCGCTGTCCAACGGGGCTACTACGCTGATGTATGAAGGCGCGCCCCGATCGTCCAACCCAGGCTGCTTTTGGGATGTGATCGAAAAATATGGC
>DATNOY010000666.1:0-11636 GCA_036703495.1 Coleofasciculaceae cyanobacterium | reverse complement strand
GCTGCACTTCTCGGCAATTTCAGGTAAAACGGGTTTACTGCTCAACAATCCTCATAATCCAACCGGCATACTGTTCACGGCAGAAAAGATCAGGCCGCTGCTAGAGCAGTTTGCGCTAGTGGTACTGGATGAGGCCTTCATGGACTTTCTGTTGCCCGAACAGCAGCAAAGTTTAATTCACCAGGTGCCAAACTATCCTAACCTCGTGATTCTCCGCTCACTGACTAAGTTCTACAGCCTGGCAGGATTGCGGTTAGGATATGCGATCGCCCATCCTGACCGCTTGCGACGCTGGCAGCAATGGCGCGATCCCTGGTCTGTGAATGTGTTGGCTGCCGCTGCTGGCATAGCTGGGCTACAGGACTTGCCGTTTCAACAGCGCACCTGGGACTGGCTGGACTCGGCGCGATCGCAGCTGTTTGAGGGATTGCTCGGACTACCCGGACTGCAGCCCCTTCCCAGCGTTGCCAACTATTTTTTGGTACAGTCTGATCGTTCAACCGTGCAGTTGCAAAGGGAATTGTTGCACCATAGCCGGATTTTAATCCGAGATTGCGTCAGCTTCCCGGAGTTAGGCGATCGGTTTTTTAGAGTTGCCGTCCGGACAATAGCAGACAATCAGCGCTTGCTTGAGGGTTTGTCTGCAGTCTTGCAAGAGCAGCCAACCAGTTAAACCAGAGCAGGTTCCGGCAACGCGCCTTTCATTTTGCCGAAGTATTCGATCAAGTTGGCGAGCTGCTGCTCGGCTTTCAACGCGCCCAAGCCACGGACTGTCACTTTGCCGGGAGTGTAGACAAAGCGAGTCTTCAAGTATTCTGGCAAGTTTTCCTTCAGCAGATTCCAGGCTGGTTCTTCCATCGGGGTTTCCAGCAGCACATGCTGTTTGCCTTCGGGCTTAATGCGGCTAAAGCCCAGAGATTTGGCAACCTGCTTCAGCTCCATCACCCGGAGCAGCTGCTGAGCGGCCGCCGGCATCGGGCCATAGCGATCGCTCCAGTCGGCAGCAATTTGCGTCAGTTCCTTGGTAGATTGAGCCGAAGCTACAGCGCGGTAGGCGCTCATCTTTTGATCGAGGTCAGGAATATAATCAGCCGGAATAAAGGCAGTCAGGTTCAGATCAATCTGTGTGTCATCCACTTGCGGAATTTCTTGTCCGCGGATTTCCTTGATGGCTTCCTCTAACATTTCCATGTAGAGATCAAAGCCGATCGCATCCATTTGTCCCGATTGTTCTGCACCCAGAAGATTGCCTACCCCCCGGATTTCCATATCTCGTACCGCTAATTGATATCCCGAACCCAGCTGAGTGAATTCTTGAATGGCGCGTAGACGCTGCCGGGCCGGATCAGAAAGCTGGCTCTGCTTGGGATAAAACAGCCAGGCATGGGCCTGAATCCCGGCTCGCCCCACCCGTCCCCGCAGCTGGTACAGCTGCGATAGACCAAATTTTTGGGCATCTTCGATCAAAATGGTGTTAACGCGAGGAATATCCAGCCCCGACTCGATGATCGTCGTACAGACCAGGATTTCGGCATCGCCATTGCTAAAGGTCAGCATGGTGGATTCCAGTTCGCCTTCCTGCATTTGCCCATGAGCCAGCGCAATCCGGGCAGACGGAACCATCTCCCGTAGTCGAGTCACCACTTCTTCAATGCCTTCTACCCGCGGCACCACATAGAAAATTTGCCCCCCTCGATCCAGCTCTTGCCGGATGGCGGTACGCATCACTTCTGGATCGTAGGGAGAAAGGTGGGTTTTGATCGGACGGCGAGAGGGCGGCGGGGTCGTAATCAAACTCATTTCCCGCACCCCCGACAGGGCCATGTACAGCGTGCGCGGAATCGGCGTAGCGCTTAGCGTCAGCACATCCACCTGAGTTCTGAGGGACTTAATTTTTTCCTTTTGGTTGACGCCAAATCGCTGTTCTTCATCCACTACCAGCAAGCCCAGATCTTTGAACTGCACGCCTTTTCCTAGGAGCTGGTGTGTTCCTACCACGACATCTAGTTCGCCGGTGGTGAGGCGCTGCTGAATATCTTTGCGCTCTTCAGCGCTGCGGAAGCGATTCAGTAGCCCTACTTGAATGGGGTAAGGTGCAAACCGTTCCTTGAGGGTGTGGTAATGCTGCTGGGTCAAAATCGTGGTGGGAGCCAGCAGCGCCACCTGTTTACCGGCAGTAATTGCCTTAAAAATGGCGCGGATGGCCACCTCGGTTTTGCCAAACCCGACATCGCCACAAACTAGCCGATCCATCGGCCGCAGATCTTCCATGTCTCGCTTGACATCCTGAACCGCCTTCAGCTGATCGGGGGTGGGTTGATACGGGAAAGAATCTTCGAGTTCTTCCTGCCAAGGCATATCCACAGGATAGGCAAACCCTTGCTGTTGGGCCCGCTGAGCATACAGTTGCAGCAGATCCACCGCAACTTTTTTAATAGCTTTGCGAACTTTGCTTTTAGTCTTTTCCCAGGCTTTACTCGACATTTTGTTGAGTTCTGGGACGCGATCGCCCACTCCCCGAAACCGCGACAACGCCCCCAACTGGTCGGCCGCCACCCGCAGTAGCCCGTCTGCATATTGCAGCACCAGATACTCCCGCGTTTCCTGATTAATCGTCAAGCTTTCCAGCTTCAAAAACCGCCCAACGCCATGGCTTTTGTGAACCACATAGTCGCCCAATTGCAGCTTGTTGGGATCCACCTGCTTGGAAGCTGCCTGCCGTCGCTTGCGGATATAGGTTGGAGTGGCTAGGGTATGCTGCCCAAAGAACTCGCGATCGGTGACTACCACCAATCGAAAAGTCGGCAGAATAAAACCCTCCACCTCGGCCAACCCGGAATACTTGACAGCTGTGGGGATGTGCTGGGATTGCAGCTTATCAATCGCCAGGTAATCTCGAGGATTGGGGACAAACTGGGCTGGACAGTCATGCTCCTGCAATAGCGCCACCGATCGCGAAGGCTGGGCCGACACTAGCCAAATGCCAAAGTTGCGATCGCGCTCTTGCCGCAACGTCTCTGCCAGCTTGCCAAATTGATGGGGCGTCGCCGGCACAGGGCGACTGGCTAAATTGAGCCCTTCGCCTACCTCGGCTATCTCAGACAGGAAAAGCCGATCAAACCGCTTAACTGCAGTCAAAGAGTCATCAAAGCGGCGATGGAGGAGAGGTAACGGCGAGCGAGATGGCGGCTGGCTGGCTGCGGACGCTTGTCCCAACTCTTCCCACTGCTCCTGGGCATGTTCAAACCAGCGATCGCCGTGGGCCCGGCATTGTTCAGGCTCATCAAGGGCTACTAGGGTTTGCTCTGGCAGATAATCCAGCAGCGAGGCAGGTTGCTCAAACGCCAGACCCAAAAACCGCCGGGCTCCCTCCAGGGGCTGTTCGGACTGCAGGCGCTCTCGCTCCTCGGTCGTGAGAAACGACGACAGATCGCCCCCTTGCTGCTCGATCTGCCGCAATCTCTCTAGAATCATGGGACTAAAGCTAGTGGGGGTCAGCACCAGCCGCTGGTTGCTGTCGAGCGATCGCTGGGTAGACGGATCAAACTCGCGGATTTGGTCTAGCTCATCGCCAAATAGCTCCAGCCGCACGGGTAATTCCGACGCCACCGGAAACACGTCAATAATGTCGCCCCGGCGGCTCCACTGCCCTTCAGTTTCTACCAACGCCACCCGTTCGTAGCCCAAGTTGGCGAGCTGATGGCTCAAGGCTTCTAGATCAATTTCCATCCCCCGATTCAGGCTGATGCAATAGCGCTGAAACACTTCAACAGGGGGGAGGTGGGTCTGTAAGGCGCGATCGGTCGTGACAACGGCCAAGGATGGAGCTAAGGAAGAAGACAAAGAACCTGCTTGATCCTTCACCAGGTCTGCTAGCACCTGTAATTGACCCCAGATCATCTCTGACTCTGGATCGAAAGGTTCGTAGGGTGAGGCTTCTGAAGTGGGATAAAAATGGACGGTTTGCCAACCCATGGCTTCTAACTGAGCGGCCCAACGTCCGGCTTCCTCTAGGGTGGCAGTCACCACTAGCAGGGTGCGCTGCTGCGCCTGAGCCAGGGCTGAAGACACCAATCCTTTGGGCAGGCGAGAAATGCCACTTAGGGTGATGCTATGCTGCTGGCTCAGCTTAGTCAGCAGTTCAGCGGTGAGGGGTAATCGCCCTAATGCCCGAGTGATGGAGGAAAAAGCCATACGCGCCAAAAACAGAAACTTCCGAGAGAGCCGTAAACAGAACCGTAAGTAAAGCGACGATGATACATCAATTTACTCATGTTTACCATTCTAAAAATTTGCGCGAAAGCTGGGGGGCTCCGCAGCTTTTTCTACGGCATCTTCTTCAGCTTAACTTTGGACTAAATTGCGTCAAATTTTCTAAAAGCCTCGCGGAGTGAGGTTTTTAGAAAATTTGACGCAGGAAAATGGATTTGCCGCGAAACGCTCTCAGCGCTTCGCGGCGTGATCGAGCCAATGAGTCCCAACTCCAGCTTCAGGCTTCATCCTCATTGGGAAAGCGGTCTCGCAACAGGGGCAAAGCCTCAAACGCAGGGCAGTAGCCATCCGGCGTTACCTTAAAGCCAAACAGGGACGATGCTTGATTCCAGCAGCGTTGTCCCCGACAGTGCAAACAGTTACCGCAGCATTCCACTTGAGCACTAGGAGCCACCTCACTCTGTTTCAAAAGCTCCCTGGCTGTGAGTCCGCGCAAGACAAGTTCTTCTCCCTGCCAGCGGGCTTCTACTAATCCGGTATCGGCGAAGTTTTGCCAGCGGGGGTCGTCGGCGATCGCTCCGGGTAGGGTGATGCTGACGGCTACATCCAGTTCAGTCAGCTCTCCTTCGTAGTGAGTTTCGGGAGCCGCAGGCTGTAAAAAGGTTTCGCCAATCGGTAGCTCTACGCGGGTTCCGGCAGAGGGCATGTGCAGATGGTAACGGTTTTGCAACTCCTCCAGGCTCGTTAGATCGCTCAAGTAAGACGGAGAACCATGAACAAAAATCACATGTTGGGGGCGCAAATTGTGAATCAGCTGCGTGGTGCTGGCTCCATCGCAGTGATCCCCCAGCAGATAGGTTTCTATGGCCAGTTGCCCCGTTTGCAAATGCAGGCGTAAATACGCAGAGTCCTCCAGCATTTGGGCAACAGCCGCCTCCACAGAGCCAATCCGCCCCGGCTGTTGAGGGATGAGCAGCAGCCAGGGTTGAACGTCTGACTGGCAGTAATAGCTCAGATCCGATTCTTTATCCGTCAGCACAATACAGGGGGCATGATTCAGGAGCGCCAGCTGATCTGAGCGGCTAAGTCCTTTAGGAAACTGCCGCACGCGAGGACGAATGCGCTCATCCCAAAATAGGGGCTGGTGGCGGGCAAAATTTTGTACCGTGTTGGGGAAGTGAGGCAGCATTTCCAGATAGGCATCGCAACCCGCGGCCACGCTGCCATCTACCCAAATGTTGATATCGCGCCCTGTGAAGTGATGATGGCTGCGCAGCAGCATCAGGAGCTCCTGCCCCAATCCTAAGGCAGGGGTAGGTAATAGAACTGATTGGCGATCGCTAATGGCTTGGTTAATCCGCTCAGCCAGGTGGTTCTCTTGTTGTCGGCGATGGGGAAACCGGGCTGTGCCATAGCTGCCCTCTACAATCAGCACATCGGGTTTTAGTCCGCGCAGTTCTTCTAACGGTAAACCATCGACGAGACGAGAGTTAGACAGCAAAAAATCCCCGGTATAGAACACCGTGTACGAGCGTTGCTCTGTTGTATAGGTCAATAGAAACGCTGCTGCTCCGGGCAAATGACCTGCTGGAAACAGTTCAGCACTCAGACCTTCTCGAAATTCAACAGGCAGCCGCCAAGGCAAAGCCTGACAGACCGTCGGTTCTGGGTCAGACTGTACCGACAGCAGCTGAGCGGTAACTTCGCTCGCATAAATCGGCATTTGGGGGAATGCCTGGTGCAGCGCCGCTAAGCCTCTGGCATGGTCAGGATGGGCGTGAGTACAGAGGACTAAATCTGCAGGACTCGATCGCCCAGGCTCTAATAACACAGGCTCTAATAACAAAGGTTGAATGCTGCTCAACCCACAGTCCAGCAGGATCCGGTGAGATCCCATCCGTACTAGCAAGCAGACCCCTTCATCTGCGTGTCCTACCGCCAGTGGCAAACATTCCAGAAGTTCCATGGCTTGCCCTAATGAGCAGAGCCATTCCCATGATAGTTTTCAGTGTCGTAGAAGCCATTGCGTGTGCCAAAGAAGAGACAGGCAATGGCAAAAATCGGGGTCAAACCCAACAGAATCAATTTGACATCCATAGGTTTTAAGGAGTTTCTCTCGCGTGAATGTACTTATTCCTTACTTTAACCGCATTCAATCTCACTGCCTTGAGGCATTTGACTTCGATGTCTACCTGATTCCAAGCGCCTCAGTGAATCAATCCCTGATCAACTCCATGCAAGCTGTTCTACGCCAGCTATAGCTAGAATCAGCAGGTGAGTCCGGGATATGGCAATGGAGCTGGGGCGCAACCCCCTGCCCCGTCCTCCGCACTATGGCGACAGCTACGTCAGCCACTGGCAGTGGCTAGGCATCAAGGCATCAACTGCGGTAGCTCAATTATGCGGGAAAAATGGGCGAGCTTTCTTTGCTGCACCCGAATTCTTTAGAATTAGTCAAGAGGTTGAGTCTTGCCCAGCTTTCGCTCCAACGCTAATCAATCAAGTGATGTTCCATGGCAAACCGGACTAGTTCAGCCCGATTGCTGGTTTCCGTTTTGCGCAGGAGGCTACTAACATATTTTTCGACGGTGCGCGGACTCAGATGGAGGCGATCGCCAATTTGAGCGTTGGACAACCCCTCCGTTAGCACATTCAGCACATCCTGCTCCCGCTGCGTCAGGTCTAGCCCCAAAACAGGCAACCCGCGAGTGGAAACTAGAGGCACTTTTTCCCCCTCGGCTGGATGGAGTAGGCTGTCGGGTGGGTCAGGTGGTAAGCGCCCTCGCCACTCACTTTCAATGAGCTGCGATCGCTCCAGCAAATTCCGAATGACTGCACCTAGTTCCTCAAGTTCAAAGGGCTTGGGCAAATAAAGGTCGCAACCTAGCTGGTAGCCCCGGATTCGCTCCTGGGTATTGGTTCGGGCCGTCAGAAAAATGACAGGCAGCAGCCGAAAGGCCGGTTGCCGTCGAACTTGCCGCATTAACTCATAGCCATCTAATCCTGGCATTGTTACATCCGTAACAATCAGATGAGGCTTATATTTCTCTACCATTTCCAGCGCTTTGGAACCGTCTTCAGCCATGATTGTCCAGTACCCAGAAAGCTCTAGGTAGTCGCTGATGGATAACCGTGTGCCTAAATCATCGTCAGCTACAAGAATCGTCAGAGGCATTGGAACAGAGGGATAGAACGGGATATTGCGCCAGTTTCAGCTATTTTGAGTTGTTCTTGGCTGTTTTTGAACTTTTCAAAAATGAAAATGTTTTAATAAACGATGACGATTTAATCAAGGGCTAAACCCCTTTATCTTGCTTCAATGCGGGGGAGTTCATAGAACTTCCCCGCTTTAAAGGCTTTTGAGAGAATAAGCTGGACAGGATGTCAATGGAACGAGCGGTTTGTCCTGATTTGTTAGGCAAAGTTGCTTGAGTGAAATTTGCTAGTGTTCTCATCCCTTTCACTTTAAGCCCTCTCACTTTAAGCCTAAGTCAATATCCTAAGTCATGGGAATTAAGGCATGAAAGAATATGAAACTCTTTGGGAAATTCAGGGTCTTTGATCAGGGCGGCTGAAATTGTTGGCATTACTCTACAAGGGTGCGCTATGTCAAAAGCCTTGAAAAAACAATGGACAGGGGAGAAACTGACACATCTGTTGGGATTCCTGGTAAGGTCAGCCCAGACAATAATCTCCAACGACTGATACGTTTAGCCAAACAAAAATTTAAAATTCTTTATACATATAGGCATCGTGATAGTATCTGGGTGGTTTTCGTCTGGTCAAGGTTTACTCTCAATCTGATTGCGTGGTGTAGGAGACAGCAGGAGTGCAAGAAAACTTATCTGTTGGGCAGGTGCCTGGGCATCGCCATTCGATAGAACCGATTCGCATTGGCGTAATTGGTGTTGGCAACATGGGGCAACACCATACTCGGGTTCTGAGTCTGCTGAAAGACGTGGAGTTGGTTGGCGTTTCTGATATCAACGTAGAGCGAGGTTTGGATACCGCAAGCAAGTATCGAGTCCGCTTTTTTGAAGACTATCGCGATTTACTAACCCATGTAGATGCCGTCTGTATTGCAGTACCTACCCGGCTACACCATCCTGTGGGCATGGCTTGTTTGCAGGCTGGAGTGCATGTGCTGATTGAAAAGCCGATCGCTGCCAGCATTGCTGAAGCTGAATCATTGGTTAATGCTGCGGCTGAATCTCACTGCATTTTACAAGTTGGGCATATTGAACGGTTCAACCCTGCGTTCCAAGAACTGAACAAAGTTTTGAAAACTGAAGAGATCTTGGCGCTCGAGGCTCATCGTATGAGTCCCTATTCCGATCGCGCTAACGATGTTTCAGTAGTACTGGATTTGATGATCCACGATATTGACCTGTTGCTGGAACTAACCGGTTCGCCCGTGACCAAACTGACCGCTAGCGGCAGCCGGGGAGAAAATTCTGGCTATTTAGACTATGTAACGGCAACGCTGGGTTTTGCCAATGGCATAGTGGCAACCCTGACGGCTAGCAAAGTTACTCACCGCAAGATTCGGCGCATCTCAGCCCACTGCAAGAACTCCCTCACAGAAGCTAATTTTCTCAACAACGAAATCCTCATCCATCGTCAGACGACTGCCAACTATCGCACCGACTATGGGCAGGTGCTCTATCGTCAGGATGGCTTGATTGAGAAGGTCTATACCAGCAATATTGAGCCCCTGCACGCCGAATTGGAGCATTTCGTAAACTGTGTCCGAGGCGGCAATCAGCCTTCTGTGGGGGGAGAGCAGGCCCTGAGAGCACTGCGCTTGGCCAGCTTAATTGAGCAAATGGCACTAGACGGGCAAATCTGGCAAACTTCTGAGATGGGGATCACTCAATCTAGTTCTGCCAAAGTTGCGGTGTAGGACCACGAATTAATTAACATCAAACTTTTAATTTTTGGAAGCGCAGCAATACCGCGCTTTCAAAAATTAAGTTTTGGATTTTATTAAATTCACTTTCCTGTAACAGACGAGGCATTCGGCAGATCAATTCCTAAATCTGCCGAATGTTTGCTCTTGACTACGCCGTTACTAACTCAGGGGCAGGACGCTTGCTGTTGCGGATGCCCTCGATCGCCGCTGCATAATCCGGAGCATTGAACACTGCCGAACCGGCAACGATCGCATTGGCTCCTGCTTCCAGGACTTGCCAAGTGTTGTTGCCCTTCAAGCCGCCATCGACTTCAATCCAGGGATCTAGCCCCCGTTCGTTGCACATTTCGCGCAGCTTGCGGATCTTGGGCACCACACCCGGAATGAAGCTCTGACCGCCAAAGCCAGGGTTGACACTCATGATCAGCACTAGATCACAGAGTTCCAGCACATACTCAATCAGCTCCAGAGGGCTACCCGGATTCAAAACGACCCCCGCCAGCTTGCCCAATTCTTTGATTTGACCTAAGGTGCGGTGCAGGTGAGGAGAGGCATTATGCTCAGCGTGAACGTAGATGTGATCTGCGCCCGCTTTGGCAAAGTCTGCAACATATTTCTCTGGCTCCACAATCATCAGGTGGACGTCCAGCGGCTTTTGAGTGTAAGGGCGAATCGCCTCCACAATCAAGGGCCCGATGGTAATATTCGGAACGAATCGACCGTCCATCACATCAACGTGAATCCAATCTGCACCCGCAGCATCCACGGCCTTAATCTCTTCTCCCAAGCGGCTGAAATCTGCTGATAGGATAGATGGGGCAACCACAATGGGTTTGGGCGACTGAGTCTCTGCCATAAGTATTTATGCTCTCCTGCGTCCTGTCTTGTATTCAGTGTAACAAAGTGTGTTCCGAGGCTAGCGTATGCGATCGCTCTTGATCCCATTGGAACACACAAACTCATCAGAAATTGATCGAAATTTTTAGCTTGAGCCACTAGATCATGACTGAGCGCTGCAGCTTCCCGCTCCAGAGCAGCGCTGAGTCAGGACAACCTGCCCAGGCTAAATATTTGCCTACCCCCTAGATTGTTTTTATTGGCCGGAGGAGTCTGTATGTCTCAGCGCAAAATTCAGCGAAAAGCTCAGCAAAAAATCATCAGGCAGCTGATGGGCTTGCTGGTAGGGGTAGGGCTGACCCTGTTGAGTACACCAGTGCTGGCCTTGATTGCCTCCATCGGGGAAAATGGCATTGACGCTTACCGCTTGCATGATGCCCCTTACCACCTGACTGGGCGAAAGATTGCCATTGGTCAAGTAGAAATTGGGCGTCCGGCCCTGTTTGGTTTGGATAAAACAGCCATCAATAATCGATCGCTGCGGATTGGCAGGCTGTTCTATCAAGGTAGGGTGGCCGTAGCCAATGCGGGAATTGATGAACATGCGGCCCGCGTGGCGAGCATCATGGTGAGCAGCGACAAAACAGTGACGGGCGTTGCCCCGGATGCAGTGCTTTATTCCGCTGGTGTGGGCACAGCGCAGCGCAGCGGACAGGCACAAGAATGTCAGGCTAGCCAGATGGTGGCTTTGCAAAATGGCGGTGATGTCCGAGCGATCAACTTTAGCTTTGGCGAATCCCTGATGCGCGACCCCCGCCCCAACCCCAGGTTGGATGGTAACGCGCTATTAACCCAATGCGTGGATTGGTCGGCCAGAGTTCACAATGTCCTTTATGTGATTTCGGGTAACCAGGGCAGGGGCGGATACCCGATTCCCACCGATACGTTTAATGGCATGACGATCGCCAACTCCATGCCGATCAACGGTCAATTCACGAAAGTAGATTTTTTTAGCTTGGGCAGTGAGCCAGCCACAGTGATTGGGCGCGATCCGACGACTGAACGCAATGTTGGCAAACGGCGGTCGGTGACTGTGGTAGCACCGGGACGGCGGGTAGAAACCTTAAGTGCCAACGGTACCGTTGTCCCTCCGGATTTGGGCGGCACCAGCTTTGCTGCGCCCCATGTCACTGCCACTGTGGCTCTGCTGCAAGAAGGGGGCGATACTGCGATTCGGCAGGCGCTGCACCAGAATCGCTCAGCGGAGCAATCGCATTGGGGGTTAGACGCTCGCCGCCAAGAAGTCATGAAAGCGGTGCTGATGAATGCCGCTGATAAAGTGCAGGATAGGGGCGATGGGCTCCGGTTGGGGATGAGCCGGACGCTGCTGGATTTGAACAACCAAAGTTGGCTCAATTCTGATGCGTACCGAGATCCATCCCTGCCCCTGGATGCGGAAATGGGCACAGGACACCTCAATGCCTATCGAGCTTACCAGCAGTTTAGCCCCGGGCAGTGGAACGATGCCCAGCCGGTTCCGGCGATCGCCTGGGACTACAATACTGTGGGTGCGGCGGATGGTGCGGCGGGTGCGAGCCAGACGATGGGCGATGCCGAAGGCATACCGAACTATCGAGACTATGTGTTTGAGAACCCTTTACAGGCGGGCAGCTTT
>DATNOY010000665.1:0-2740 GCA_036703495.1 Coleofasciculaceae cyanobacterium | reverse complement strand
GGTTAAAATTTCCTCCCGTTCAAACAGGTGCAAGGATTGGGTGAACTTCAGCAGCAGTTTGAAAAAGCGATGCAAATCGGCATGTTGTTCAACGCTATCCCAGTTAAACCAGCTAAGCTCGCTGTCTTGACAGTAGGCGTTATTGTTGCCCCGCTGCGATCGCCTCACTTCATCTCCCATCAGCAGCATGGGTGTACCCTGAGAAGTCAGCAAAATAGTGAGCAAATTTTTGATCTGACGAACGCGCAAAGCTTCTATTTTTAGATCGTTAGTTTCGCCTTCTTGACCACAGTTCCAGCTATGGTTGTCATTGCTGCCATCCCGGCTGTCTTCCTTATTTTCTTCATTGTGTTTTTGGTTATAAGAAACCAAATCATTTAGCGTGAACCCATCATGGCAGGTAATAAAGTTGATGCTGCGATTGGGTTCGCGATCGGGAGCCGGATAAATATCGGGACTGCCCATGATCCGCGAGGCGAGCTTGTTCACCATGCCAGTATCCCCTTTGACAAACCGACGCACATCGTCTCGAAATGGCCCATTCCATTCCGCAAAGCGATCGCCTGCAAATGACCCCACCTGATAGAGTCCGGCAGCATCCCAGGCTTCGGCAATCACTTTAGCGTTGACTAAGATAGGACTAGAATCGATCGCCCATAGCAACGGCGGATCTTCCAAAATATGTCCGAGTCGGCTGCGGGACATCACCGATGCTAGATCAAAGCGAAATCCATCGACATGCATTTCTGCGACCCAGTACTGCAAGCAGTCAACCACCATGCGGGCCACCACTTCATGATTGGCTTTCATGGTGTTACCGCAACCGCTGTAGTTGGCATAGCGTGCCAGATTGTCTTCTTCCAGGATGTAGTAGGACGTATTGGATAATCCCCGGAACGAAAGCGTTGGGCCTTCGTGATTGCCTTCGGCAGTGTGATTAAATACGACATCGAGAATGACTTCAATCCCCCCTTTATGCAGGGCTTTGACCATATCTCGAAATTCATCTACTGCAGCCAGAGGATCGCGCTGAGAACTATATTGGGCATGTGGGGCAAAAAAGGCGATCGTACTGTAGCCCCAATAGTTTTTTAATCCAGGACGAACATCTTGTTCATCAAATTGATGAATCGGCAATAGCTCAACAGCAGTAACACCAAGCTCTTGCAAATAGGGAATTTTTTCTACCAGTCCGGCATAGGTTCCGCGTTTGTTTGGCGCAACGCCAGAACTGGAATGTTTTGTAAATCCGCCTACATGCAGTTCATAAATCACGGTTTTGGAATAGGGGCGGCGCAGCGGCTCATCCCCTTCCCAGTTATAGTGGTGTTCCTGCAAGGGCTGGTCGCCATCCCAGCTGTACAGGCTAGAATCTATCACAACGCCTCGGAGGGCATGGGCACAGTTGTCTCCCGGAAGAATCGCTGCTTCTCGGCTATAGTTTTCCCAGCCCACCACGGCACGAGCATAGGGATCGAGCAACACCTTATCCGGGTCAAACCGCAGTCCTTGTTCGGGAGCATAGGCCCCGTAGACGCGGTAGGCATAAACCTGGCCTGCACCGACATTGGGTACAAAGACATGCCAGTAGTAAAAAGTTCGATGCTGTTTGGGGTTCAGCGGGATGACGCGGGCTGGCTTCGGATCATCGGGGGCATCGAACAGCAACAGCTCTAGAAACGTCGATCGCTTTGAGTAAATACAAAAGTTAACTCCCCCGGCACGGACTGTTGCTCCCAATGGAAAACTAAGACCGGGCAAAACATCCTCAGCCATTGCACCCCCTCCTGTCTTCAATTGGACTCCCCTGATTGTAGAGTGTCGGGATTGTTCTCACTTGTCCGCACTTTAAGATCGCTTTTAAGATCACTATAGTAATCCTGAATCAATTCTTCTGATTGCAAAAAATAATAACCAGTTCATGGCTTTTCATAAAGTTTTGTGAATCTCCATGATTTGCTCAAAGTCTTTTCCTATAAATACCCATGTGTATCATCCCTTTTGGAGCCGGTTGCAGGGCTTGAGTTTTTATGATCTGGAACAGAGGTGCGATTGCCAAGCATTTCCCCGAACTGACTACACCTGTAGGGGTGAGTTTTCAGGTGCAGAATCTCTCCAAGGTGTACCGCATGGGGGAGGTGGAGGTTCATGCGTTGCGATCGGTGAATCTCGATCTCTACGAGGGTGAATTTGTAGTGATCTTAGGGCCATCTGGAAGCGGTAAATCAACCCTGCTGAATATTCTGGGCGGGCTGGATGTGCCGACGCAGGGGCAGGTCTTGTTTCACGATCGGGATCTGACTCGCGCCAATGATGCCGAACTGACGCGTTTCCGTCGGGACTGTGTGGGTTTCATTTTTCAGTTCTACAACTTAATTCCCAGTTTGACTGCACAGGAAAATGTAGCCCTGGTGACGGAGATTGCCCATAATCCGATGCGCCCTGCCGATGCCCTGGATCTGATGAGCTTAGGCGATCGGTTGCATCATTTTCCGGCACAGCTATCGGGTGGGGAGCAGCAGCGGGTGGCGATCGCCCGGGCTATTGCCAAGCGACCAGAGGTGTTACTATGCGATGAACCAACTGGAGCGCTGGATTACACGACGGGCAAGCTGGTGCTGGAGGCTTTAGAACAGGTAAATCGAGAATTGGGGACAACCACCGTTGTAATTACGCACAATGCTGGCATTGCTGCGATGGCCGATCGAGTTGTGATGATGCGCAGTGGCGAAATTACCCA
>DATNOY010000664.1:0-2744 GCA_036703495.1 Coleofasciculaceae cyanobacterium | reverse complement strand
CCCAGAGGACAAAGGCGACCGTTTCGGGATATTGTCCACCGTTCTCTGCCCGCTGACGAGCCAGCAGGCGATCGACCACAATCTGAGCGGCCTGAACGGCGGCCGTGGTGGGAATGGACTGCGGGTCGAGGGCGTGAATATTTTTGCCAGTCGGCAGCACATCGGGATTGCGAATCGGGTCGCCGCCCGGACCAGGGAGGACATACTCGCCTTCCAGGGCCTTGATCATCGCGCCAACTTCATTATCTGCCGTGATTTGCTTCAGGCAGAATTCCAGGTATTCAAATAGCGGCTTAATCGCTTCCGGATCAACCTTGGGATAGCCAGCCTCATGTAACGCCTCGATCCAGGGTTCTTTTTTGCCAATATTGAAGAAATTGAGCTTCGTGACTCTAGAAACACGCCCATCCGCATCAATTTGTTCTTTGACCATAGCCGTGACGGCACTGCGCACCGCCTGGTTGATGTCGAACAAAAGCTGCACATCCTCCAGTACGCCCCGATCGCTAGACTTATACAGCTGGTCAATATCCCGTCCCAAGCTATTGGCGATAATCCGCAGCAGGCTCATGATGCCCTCTTCTGGGCGATCAATGTTGGCGATATTTACCAACGTGGCGATCGCTTCTTCTGCGGTGGGAGCCTTGCCAATCACATGCAAGCCGCAGGGCAGCAAGCGGGATTCAATCTCCATCAGCTTAATGTAGACTTTACCGACCAAGGCATCCCGATCCTCTGAAGTCAAGGTTGCGCCTTCTTCGGGCAGGTCAATGTCTTTATCCAGGTTGACCAGACGGCACTTATCCACAATGGCATTGATGATCGGTGCGGCCCGGCCCGAATCCTTCAGGGTTTGGTAGGAGGCAATCAGCTCACTCAGTTCCTTCAAGCCTTTATAGAGTCCGGCATTTTCGGCCGGTGGCGTCAGGTAGCTGATGGTTTCGGCATAGCTACGGCGTTTGGCGATCGTGGCTTCAGAAGGGTTGTTGGCTGCGTAGTAGTAAAGGTTGGGAATCATACCGATGAGGCTATCGGGATAGCACTCATTCGACATCCCCATTTGTTTACCTGGCATAAACTCTAGCGAGCCGTGGGTACCAAAGTGCAGCACCGCATCCGCCTGCCAAACATGCTCTAAGTAGGTATAGTAGGCCGCGAATCCATGATGCGGGCTGGCGGAACGGGAGAACAGCAGGCGCATCGGATCCCCTTCGTAGCCAAAGGTGGGCTGAATGCCAATGAAGACATTGCCAAAGTGCTTGCCGAATACCAGCAAATTCTGCCCGTCTGTGTTCAAATGTCCGGGAGCCTCGCCCCAGGATTCTTCCAATCGCTTGTAGTAGGGGGTGAGCCGCTCATACTCCGGCACCGACATCCGGTAAGCCACGTTTAGCTCCGGACTGTTGTACTGGGCTTGAGCGTCGTGAATTACTGCCTGCATCAACGCTTCAGCGGACTCGGGCACATCCTGTACGTCATAACCGTTGTTTTTGAGGGCATGCAGCAGCTGATACATGGAGCCAAACACGTCTAGATAAGCCGCTGTGCCCACATTGCCTTTGTCAGGCGGGAAGCTGAACACCGTGATCGCCACTTTTTTGTGGATTTTGGGTTTACGGCGCAGGTTCGCCCACTTCATGGCCCGCTGGGCGATCGCCTCAATCCGATCTTGCAGAGCAATCGCTTTGCCCGTTGCCCCATCTCGACCCGACAGAATAATCGGCTCGATCGCCCCATCCAGTTCGGGAATGGCAATTTGCAGCGCCACTTGAATCGGGTGCAAGCCCAAGTCGCTATCCTGCCACTCTTCCGTTGTTTGAAAGACAAGCGGTAGCGCCACCATATAAGGGCGGTTCAACCGCTTCAGCGCATCGATTGCTTTGGGGTGGTCTTGCCGAGCGGGGCCGCCTACCAAGGCAAATCCGGTTAGCGAGACAACTACATCAATGATGGTTTGACCTTTATTGATGGGGTCATAGAAGTAAGCTTCCACAGGCTTAGCAAAGTCTAATCCGCCCGCAAACACTGGAATCACTCGGGCACCCATGCACTCCAGCTCTTGCACCATGGCTACATAGTGGGCATCATCCCCAGTCACCAGGTGAGTGCGCTGCAGAACCAGTCCCACGGTTGGAGCTAGGGGATCTTTTAGATCGGCAGAAATATCCTGACGGGAGTTATGCCAGTTGAGATATTCCTTCAAATCCTCAAACATTTGAGGTGCGAGCGGATGCCAGATGCCCATATCGGGATAGGTGACTGGATCGCGATACTGCAACGGCGAAGCGCCAGTAGCATTGCCGGCTTTGATGTCTACATATTTGTCAGTTAGCATCAGCAGGAAGTTCTCCAGGTTTTCGGAAGAACCGCCTAGCCAGTACTGGAAGCTCAGCATAAAGTTACGAGCATCCTGGGCTTTGTCGAGCGGCAGGTACTTCAGCACTTTAGGCAAGGTTTGTAGCAGCTTCAGCATGCCGTCCTGGAAGCCAGAACCTGATTTTTCCTTACGTTTACGCATGAACTGAGCAATCGCGCTTTTCGATTGCCCGAGTTGCGCCATGGAGAAGCTACCCATCTTATTCAGCCGCATCACCTGCGGCATCGAGGGGAAAACTACGGCAACATCCAGGCGATCGCGATGCGGCTCTACTGCAGCCACAACCTTATCGGCTAGTTCTTCAATAAAGATGAGGGAAGCGATAAAGATGTTGGCTTGCGACACGTCTTGTTGAAACGCCTCGTAG
>DATNOY010000663.1:0-4594 GCA_036703495.1 Coleofasciculaceae cyanobacterium | reverse complement strand
CTAGCTCTTTTGCTTCCAAGCTGAGTTTCGCTGACCCTCCACTCCACCTTTTTCCGGTGCATCCTGAAAGGTTAGTCGCTTTTTCGGGAATAGTTTTTGTGTGTCTAATTGATGTGTTAATGCTGGCTATCGGTCAAGTTTGCTCATGCTAACGGTCTTGTCCATCTTCTCTCTAGCGCAAATAGCTGCCCCAGGTATACCGAATCCTGTCTCTTCACCAGCTTCGCTAATTCAGACACCTCCTCCCATTATTCAGACTGCTGTACCAGCAGCGGATCCTGCTGCACC
Source organism: Coleofasciculaceae cyanobacterium (assembly GCA_036703495.1). Taxonomy (GTDB): domain Bacteria; phylum Cyanobacteriota; class Cyanobacteriia; order Elainellales; family Elainellaceae; genus Drouetiella. The sequence goes on along the minus strand of DATNOY010000663.1, from coordinate 4,306 downwards.
ACCCACGGCAGTGCAACCTGCTAGAGTGCAGCCTGTAGCGCCCCCTGCTGTACCGCCTGCCGGTGGGCAGCCCCCTGCGGTGTCTCCTCTGGTGCCCCCCATGCCCCCCCGACAAATCGAGGTGGTGCGATCGCAGGAAGTTCGCGCCTTGCCAGGTCATTTAGACACTGTTCCTGTTTTTAATAGCAACAGCCCTGAATTAATTCAATCTGAGGGCATTCTGCTCTCCACTTTTCCACGGGATGTGATGCGGGTGCCGTCAGCCCATCTAAACTATGCGTTTAATGGGCGGTTTGATCTGTTTGCTCATCATGTTGCCAAGGGCTTAAACCCAGATGATACGCGAACGCTCTACATGGGTGTTTTGGTCTATAACCCTGGCGATCAGCCGGTGACGTTGGATATTTTGCAGGCGGTTAGCTACTTGAGCCAGGATGCGCCATTCCTCAATCTGCCTGCCTATGTTGCTAATCCTATGGGCACTGTCTTTGCAGGGCCAGGGAGCCGCACCACGACTGATATCCTGCGGGGACAGCGACAGTCTCAATGGCCCACCCAGGTGACTATTCCACCTAAACGGGTGCAGCTGTTGATTAATATGCCGATTCCGCTGCGCCGCTTAACTGTGCCGACCGATGGAACGCTGCCACCGGGATATTTGATTCCTGCACCGATCGCCCCTGCTCCAGCGGTTCCCGCTCAAACGACAGCAGCACTTGTGGCCGATGCGTCGGGGATGTCCAACACGGCTAATGCCACGACTGACTCCCCTCCGGTGCTGCCCCCTTTAATCAACCGGGATATTCCCATTAACGGCCGTACGATTTTGATGCATTTGTCGAGTAGTGGCCCGGTCTACCTCGCTAGTCTGGCGATGTATGCTCCTCAAGCGCAGGGTGGGGCAGAACGGGTTCCGACTTTGGCAGAGTGGGTTAACTTGCTGACCCAAGGAGGGCTGGCCGGACCGCGCGATCGCCCCCCCTCTCCTCCAGATAGCCGCAGATTCACTCGTTTCTTCTATGGCCGGGTCTCGGGAGTCTCTCAGGGTTCTGAGTGGGAGGCTAAGCCAACGGATAATCCGGATGTAGATTATCTCAGTATTCCACAGGCAGGACAGGCGATTTCCTATGTGATCAGTACGGTCGATCGCAATACATTTGGCACGGGTCAAATCCAAAGTGCGCCTATGCTCGTGCGATATCCCGACACGGCCTATCGGGCGCATGGCAACTATGGCGTACGCTACAACGTGACGCTGCCGCTGCTGAACAATACAGACTCAACCCAAAAAGTGGCGGTGATGCTGCAAACGCCGGTGCAGAACGAGCAGGCACATAATGCTCTCAAATTCCGCACCCCGCCGGATAATATGGTGTTTTTCCGGGGGACGATTCGCCTCCGCTATACCACCGACTTTGGTATTCCCCAAACGCGCTACTTGCATCTGGTGCAGCGACGCGGGCAAGAAGGGGAACCCTTGCTGCAATTAACCCTACCTAAAGGATCTCGTCGGCTCGTGGAGGTGGAGTTTGTCTACCCTCCTGATGCGACCCCCCCGCAAGTGTTGACGATTCAAACCATCGAACAGCGCAGCATTGCCACTGCCAATTGATCCGGCTGTGCTGCTCCTATGACGCTGCGTTTCGTTGGAATGCTAGCGATTAGAATGCTAGAGATGGGATGTGGTTCACCTTCTCTGTTTCCTGCTGCATGAGTGATTCTATCAATTCGGAATTTGTCCCTCCTGATGCGATCGACATCGAAATTCGGGATATGGGAATTGACGATTTAGCGCCTGTCTATCGGTTGGGTGAGCGATTATTTACTAGCGACCTCTATCCTTCGCTTTATCGCACTTGGGAAGAATGGGAAGTGATTGGGTTTTACAACACTGACCCGGAGTATTGTTTGGTGGCGGATGCTGCAGGGCAAGTGGCTGGTTTTGTGTTGGGAACGGTGATTAGCAAGCCGTCTTGGACCTATGGCTACATTGTTTGGCTGGGGGTCAATCCCGATTTTCAGCGGCGAGGGGTGGCCGATCGCCTGGTAGATATGCTGGTGGAACGCATGATTGAGGAAGGGGCAAGATTTATGTTAGTGGATACGGATCCAACGAACGAAGCTGCCATTAAGTTTTTTACCCGTAAAGGTTTTGGCAATGCCCGCAAGCATGTATTTCTGTCACTTAATCTGAGTAAACATGAATACTACGGTAAATTGTTGGCCTATGAGCGCAATAAGGCTGAACGCACCAAAGCGAAGCGGCATCGCCGTCGGCCGTAGTTTCCGAACTTCCCAATCTACAGCCGATCGGGTATATTGACTCGGGATGCGGTGGGCAAACGCAATGCAGGAGGATTTATTTGTGGATGAGACGAGTCTGCCTCAAATTTCTGAGCCACTCATTTCTGAGCCTCTCAGGGATCTGCCCAACTCAGCTGATGATATTCCGCTGGCGGTTCGGGAAACGCCGGTGGTGTCACCTCAACCTCGGCTCAAGCCCATGCCGCTGCTTTGGGGTCTCTTGGGCGCAGGGGCGATCGCTCTGTCCATTGGGCTATTTGTGGGATTGCGTCCGCAGTCGGCGGCTTCATCGGCGGCTTCCAAGGCAGATGCTAACCCTAGCGGCTCTCCATCGGCTCAGCCTGCGGCTAGTCCGGCTGAGCCAACGGCTCTCTTGGGGCATCTTCCCTACAATGAAGCGCCTAAGAGTGAGTTAGCGCCGATTACGTCGGGTGGGGATATTTTGATGCGTAAAGCGGCGGCAGAAAAATTTATGGAGATGCAGTCTGCTGCTAGATCGGCTGGCGTTGAGCTGGTTCCGATTTCGGGCTTCCGATCGGTTCAAGACCAAGAGCATGTGTTCTTTGATGTCAAAGCGCAGCGGGGACAAGATACCACTACTCGCTCGGAAGTCAGCGCTCCGCCGGGCTATAGCGAACACCATACGGGCTATGCGGTGGATATTGGCGATGGCAATCATCCGGATCTCAACCTGCAAGAAGATTTTGAATCTAGTCCGGCGTACCAATGGCTGAAGGAAAACGCAGGTTTCTATAGCTTTGAGATTTCTTTCCCTAAAAATAATCCGATGAATGTTAGCTATGAGCCTTGGCACTGGCGGTTTGTCGGCGATCGCAATAGTCTGGAAACTTTCTATCGCGCTAGGACAACGATGCCGCCTAAAGCCAAGTAGGATTTGCGGAATTTACCCAGGCGCACTTTCTCGATCGGTGTAGGATGAGGATAGCTAAGATTACTTAACATTTGCCAGTCTGTTGGGCTGGTCAAATTCATGCCGCTGCCCCCTTAGCTTCCTACTCGCGTGAGCCAAACTACTTTAAATCTCGTCGCTATCACGATTTTTATGCTGGTGATGTCCACCCTGCTGGGCCCACTGCTGCATATCCCCGAATATGTTCCGGCGATCGCGGCGATCGGGATCTTGGGGGTTGCGACTCTGGATACGCTGAGCTGGCAGGGGAAAGGGGGAACTTTGCTGCTGGATTGGCTAGCTAGCTTTTCTCCGGAGCATCGGGCGCGGGTGGCTCGGCATGAGGCGGGACATTTTTTGGTGGCGCATTTGCTACAAATTCCGGTGACGGGCTATACGCTGAGTGCTTGGGAGGCTTTCCGACAGGGGCAACCGGGGCAAGGTGGGGTGAGCTTTGGTTCGGAAGAGTTGGATGCGGCGCTGGAGCAGGGGATGATTTCTGTCCAGTTGCTTGATCGCTTTTGTACGGTGCTGATGGCTGGGGCAATTGCGGAGTCGATAGTCTATGGGGAGGCGCAGGGGGGAGCGGACGATCGCCAGAAGTTGCGGATGATTTGGGCGCAGATGCGTCGTCCGGTGGCGGAAGGGGAGATGAAGGAGCGGTGGTTTAGGCTGCAGGCTAAAACTTTGCTGGAACAGCATTGGGATGCTTATGAGGCGCTGGTGATGGCGATGGAGATGGGTCTTTCGGTGGAAGGCTGTTGTCAGATTATTGATCAGCATCATGAGGATGTTTTGAAGGTATCTTGAGAATTCTGAGTGAGTTAAAACTGAATTTTTAGGTTTTGAAGGCGTGGCGCTGCTGCGCTTTTTCAGTTTTGGGGTTTGTTAAATTTGTGTTTTTAAGGGTTGAGTTGGAGGATGGGGGAATAGCTTTGGGGAATAGCTTTGGGGAATAGCCTTGGGGGGTTCCCCCAAACCCCCAGCAGGGGACGGGCGCGTCCCCCACACCCCCTCCGCATGGGTAGTAGGTATGGGGCGGAGGTCGCGTTGCATCGGTGGGGGGCAAGGGGGTGTCTGGGGGCTTTGGGG
>DATNOY010000662.1:0-4281 GCA_036703495.1 Coleofasciculaceae cyanobacterium | reverse complement strand
CAGACTGTGGCGCAACCTGCCTGGCCATGATTGCCCAATATTGGGGAAAGCGGTTAAACCTGAACATGCTCCGTCATCTGTCTGGAGTCGGGCGGTCGGGTGCTTCTCTCAAGGGACTGGCAAATGCCGCAGAACGGCTCGGATTCCAGGCAAGACCAGTGCGATCAAGCTTCGATCGCTTAGTTGAACAAACTACTCCCTGGATTGCCCACTGGCAGGGAGATCATTATGTGGTGGTCTACCGAGTCAAGAGAAATCAGGTGACTCTTTCAGACCCAGCATTGGGTAGACGGTCGATTAGCATTGCTGAGTTTTTGGCAAGCTGGACAGGCTATGCTTTGCTACTCAACCCCACTGAGCTATTACAAACCCTGCCTACGGCTAAGCCGTCACTAGGGCGATTTTGGGGTGCTTTTTTACCCTATCGCTCAATGTTGGTGCCGATTATTCTGGCTTCTGTACTACTGCAAATTTTTGGTTTAGTTACACCTCTATTCACGCAGATTATTCTCGATCAGGTTATTGTTCATAAAAGCCTGTTGACGCTTCAGGTATTTGTGATTGGTTTGTTGCTGTTTGGCTGTTGGCGAATTGGCTTGGGATGCATTCGGCAATACCTGTTGGATTACTTTTCCAATCAGGTTGATTTGACGATGATCAGCAGCTTTATCAGCCATGCGCTTAATCTACCCCTACAGTTCTTTGAAACCCGGCATGTGGGCGACATTATCACGCGGGTTCAAGAAAACCATAAAATCCAGCTGTTTCTTACCCGTCAAGCGATCGCTGCTTGGTTAGATGCGCTGATGGCCTTTGTCTATATTGGGCTGATGCTGTACTACAACTGGAATTTAGCGCTGCTTGTGCTCTCTCTTCTACCGCCTATTATTCTGTTGACCGTCATTGCTAGCCCGTTTCTGCGCCGAGTATCACGGCAAATTTTTTATGAATCTGCTAAGCAAAATTCAACGCTGGTGGAAATGCTAACTGGAATTGCCACAGTTAAAGCCACAGCCGCCGAACGGGAGCTGCGCTGGCAATGGGAAGATCACTTGACAGGTTTATTTAATGCTCAATGGCGAGGACAGAAACTAGCGAATGGTTTGCAAGGGTTAAGTGGACTGATTAACACGCTGGGCAGCACCGCTTTACTATGGTATGGAGCAACCCTAGTGATTCAAGATCAACTAACCATCGGGCAATATGTTGCTTTCAATATGATGATTGGCAATGTTATTGGGCCGGTACTGTCGCTAGTAGGACTTTGGGATGAGCTACAGGAAGTGATGGTGTCAGTGGAACGCTTGGACGACATTTTTAATGCTCAACCCGAAGAAACTCCAGATAAACCGCTGCTGATTCTGCCCCCCATTCAAGGTGAAGTGCGTTTTGAAAATGTCACCTTTCGCTATAACGCAGATGACGATCGCAATATTCTGCAAAATATTTCTTTTGAGGTGCATCCTGGCATGACTATTGCGATCGTAGGTCGGAGTGGTTCAGGCAAAACTACCTTAGTCAGTCTATTACAAGGACTATATCAGCCTACGAGCGGTCGCATTACCATTGATGGCAATGATCTGCGTCATGTCTCTCCTTACTCATTACGCCATCAATTAGGCGTTGTTCCCCAAGAGTGCTTTCTCTTTTCTGGAACAATTTTAGACAATATCACGCTTTACCGACCAGAGTACAGCCTTGAACAAGTGCTAGAAGTCGCGAAATTAGCAGAAGCTCACCCTTTCATCCAAAATCTCCCTCTAGGGTACTATACAAAAGTAGGAGAACGCGGAACAATGTTATCTGGAGGGCAAAGGCAACGCATTGCAATTGCCCGCGCATTGCTTAATGATCCGCGCATCCTTATTTTGGATGAAGCCACCAGTTCGTTGGATACAGAGTCAGAGCGTCGGTTTCAGCGAAATTTACAACGTATTAGCCGAGGCCGCACAGCATCTCCCGAAGAAGCACGTACAACCTTTATCATTGCCCACCGTCTATCCACTGTTCGCAATGCAGATTGCATTCTGGTCATCGATCGGGGGGTAATTGTAGAACAGGGCACTCACGAACAACTCACGGCTAAACCGGGGTTGTATGCCCAGTTAGCGCAGCAGCAGCTTGATATATAAGTTCTGTCTTCAGGGTTTGTACCGGGCGCTTTGTGTCTAAAAAAATAGCTCAAAAGCCAGCTCTAAAGCATCTTCTAGCACCACAGATTATTAAAGATACCTGCCAATATGCCGGAACCTTTGATTAGGAAACACTAAGATAGATATAGAAATAATGTTGTCTAATCCTGCATATTTGGATATCAACATTCCGCAGCAATTCAGGGTAAACTACCGAGCGATTTAGGGTAAACTACCGAGACAACGCATCTTCTCAATCTCTAAAGCCCCTTAGAGATCGGACTTGTCAATCGTATCAACCCAATCAGTTTTGCATTTCTGCGTTCTTATCAGTAACTGATGGCAACAAGCTCCTCAGCATAACTTTTACCTTAAAACTTAAGCCATTGAACTGTGCTGACTGCTCCATGAGGAAGTAGACTATCCTGATTAAACTCAACTCAGCAAAACCGAGGGAAACCCTTCACGGTTCTCCCTAGTTTTTCCATCTAGGTTTAATTGTGTTGCCGACTTAGCCTGTCAATAGTTGCAAGATTCAGGGTTGCATGATGTTCAGGGTTGCGCGATTTTTGTAAAAATCTTGAAAAATCAGAATCTCTTAATCTGCTGGGTTGAGTCATAGATGCTTGCACCGTCAAAATCTACGTATCACAAGACGCGATCGCTGCTATTCTGATTCCTCGACTGGTAACTGGAAATATTCGCCCTCAAAATTTCTAGTGTTAGGTCAATACTATGTCTATTCGTATCGAACCATTGCCCCTGGAATGCCGTAGCTCATTCATTAGTTCGTTTATTGCCCCACCTGAATCTGAAACTATAGTTTTCAGTTCTTACAATTTCCGACAAAATGCTGATTTTGATGATTCATCTGATTTTGCCTATCTTTATGGAGGGACAGTTTCCGTTGCAATCAACCCTCAATCTTCTGTTGAGTTTCAAGGCAGCTTGACACAGTCAACTCATCAAGCGGCTGCATCAAAAGGCAACTGGTCTACTTCGTTACAAACTTTGCTGGATCGTCCTACACCCGCCTTACCCAGTCGTTTAGTGGCTGGTGGAGTGGTGTTCTGCGCAGCTTTTGCAACTTGGACGATGACGAGCCAAGTAGAGGAAGTTGGGCGGGCCCAGGGACAGCTCATTCCTCAAGGAGAACCCTATAAGGTTCATCCGGTTGTCTCTGGCAAAATTGCCAATGTCTATGTCCATGAAGGACAGTGGGTCAAAGCAGGGCAAGTTGTGGCAGAGTTGGACAACGCCATTGCGCTTAATCAGGTTGAGTGGTTGACTCAGGAACACTCCAACTACGAAAAAGAATTATTTCAAACAGAAGCCTTAATTGATAAAGCCCGTTTGGAAGCCCAAACGCGCGCGACGATCGCTGATGCGGAAGTTCATGCCCAAGAAGCAGCGATCGCTCAAGCTGAAGCTAAAATCGAGAGTCAGGATGCCACGATTACCAAGGCTGAGCAGCAGGCAACGACTAGCCAAACCTTGTTAAGTGAATTGCAGACAGATGCTGCTGCTCAAGAGGAGCGAGTAGCCCGGCTCCAGTATTTAGTGGAGGAAGGTGCTCTTTCTAAAGACCAATTATTTCAGGCGCAGCAAACCCTAGGCGAGCGCCAACGCAGCATTACTGAACAGTCCGGTGCAATCCAACAAACCCTTGCTGAATCTCAGCGATCGCGAGCAGATTTGCAGCAGGTACTCGCTGAATCCCAGGGACTACAGGCACAGCTTGCCCAGAAGTATGCAGAAGGGCATAATGCCCAAATTCAAGCCCAACAAGCTATCCAGCAGTTGTTTTTGCAAAAAACACAGCTGCAAGCCAAAATTCAGGAAAATGAGAAACAGGTTAACCAAGCAAAAACTGAGTTGCACCAATTAGCTCTCACGGCTCCTGTAGATGGCATAGTTTTATCGCTGAACGTCCGCAACCCCGGAGAAGTGGTGCAACCGGGTCAAACTGTCGCTGAGGTGGCTTCCCAAAAGGCACCCCTGGTCCTGGTAGCGTCCCTGCCTACCCGAGAAGCTGGCTTTGCTAAAGTGGGGGACACCACCCAAATCAAATTTGATGCTTATCCTTATCAAGACTATGGAGTGATTCCGGGTAAGGTGATCTCGATTTCTCCAGATACTAAAGAGGATC
>DATNOY010000661.1:0-2275 GCA_036703495.1 Coleofasciculaceae cyanobacterium | reverse complement strand
ATGGTCATAACTCCAATGGAATCAAGGCTGTCGGGCATTTGCTTTACGTTTCTTTACCCGACAATTTCATGCTAAGAGCAACCTATCTAAAATACAAATAATGAATATTCGGTTTATCTATAATTAAATTTATGGTTAATCTGGAGTGGTATCGCAGCTTTGTGGAAGTGTATCGGGTGGGCACTGTGTCAGGGGCAGCAGAGGTTCTGCATCTGACGCAGCCTGCCGTCAGTCAGCATGTGGCGGCTTTGGAGTCCAGCATGGGAGTGGCGTTGTTTCAGCGGATGCCTCGCCGCATGCTGCCTACCGCAGCGGGAAAACGGCTGTATACTCGCGTGGTGGCGGCCATCGAAACGCTGGAGTCTATTCCGACCAAAGCCTCTCTAGTGGATGCCCCACTGCTGATCCGGTTGGGGACGCCCACTGAATTCTTTAGTGAATATATTTTAGACCGTTTGCCGAAAGCCCAGAAAACCTTATTGACTACGAAATTTGGATTGGTGCAAGACTTGATTGATGACTTGCTAGCCAATCAAATTGATGGTGCGATCGCTACTCAAAAACTTGTCAAACCCGAGCTGGAATATCAGCTAATTTTTGAGGAGAATTTTTGGCTGGTGGGCCCACCCACCACCGCTATGCCCATCCCTGCAGAGGGGATACCAATCGATCTAACGGCTTTAGAACACTGGCTGCGATCGCAGCCCTGGATTGCCTACAGCGAAGACTTGCCGATTATTCGGCGGTTTTGGCGCATCATTTTTGGCAGACGGTTGGATGTGAATGCGCAGTTTGTGATTCCAGATTTACGCAGCATTCGAGCGGCGATCGCTCAAGGACTGGGCTATAGCGTTCTACCCGACTACCTCTGTGCGGAGTGGATTGCAGCAGGTCGGTTGACGCTAATTTTGAAACCTACTCAAGCTGTAACAAACTCCATTTGGTTAGCGTATCGCAAGACAGAGCGGCAATCGCAACAGGTGACGCTGCTTTTGGATTGGCTGGGCATGCATGGCTAGCGTCACCGATTGCAGGCAACACACTTAGCACAAAGAGCATGCGTCTATCTAGGGTTTGCGATCGCCAGTCATGCTACTAACCCAGTTTCAGTTCCATCTGAATATTGCAGCGTTCATACGATGAAGCATGCCCAACTATTCTCTGAAAGCCTAACTTTTGATAAAGATTGATCGCAGGTTCTAGAGCAGTATTGCTCTCTAAGTAAATTACTTTTGCACCTAAATCGCGAGCTTTATGGATAGTTGCTTGCCCCAACAACCAGCCGATCCCTTTGCCTCTAGCGGTTTCTGTGACCGCCATTTTAGCAAGTTCATAGGTATCATTGTCCATCTTGATTAATGCACAGGTTCCAACGATTTTGCCATGGTGACGCGCCATATAGATATGTCCACCCGGTTGCAAAATCTTTTCGTCTGGGTGATGGAGAGATTGATAATCAGCTTCTTCTAGCTTGAAGTATTTTTCAATCCATTCATAGTTCAACCGTTTGAAGTCATCGTAAAATTCAGGTGAGTAGTCAATGATCTCAATCTGCTCGCGTTCCCGAGCTTTTTGCGCTTCTCTAACACGATCAAGCAAGCTTTTACTCGTCAGTAAAAATTCGACTTCTTCGATGGCTTTCCATAGGTCATGCTGCGTTTCTGATAAAAGCTGCTCAACGGCCTGGGTGACATCAATACACTGTTTTTCGATCTGAGGAACCAGCTGTTTTCCTTGATCAGAGAGTCTCACAATGCTGACTCTGGCATCCTCTACATATTTATCTGTAATGGTCAGTCCCTTTGTGTTCATTTCTTTGACAATCTGGCTGACAGAGGGATGGGAATGACCAATCATTTGGGCAATTTCGGTAATGGATGCTCCCTCTTGATGGGCAAGGACATAAAAGACAGGGAACCATTTAGGGTCGAGCGGCACCTCATAGAGGGCGTAGATTTTTGCAGCATCTTCCGTCAATGTTTCACTCAGGCGACGCAGACGGCTACCCAAAGCCACTTTGCCGGTCCGCAAATAGAAATCCATAATTATGTAAGTAATTACGTAAGTGGTTACATATTATCACGGCTTGATAGGGGTTTATAGCAATTTGCAACTGAGTCAAGCCCAGATGATTTTTTGAAAACCTTGCTCCGAGCAGCTTTTAGAAATTAAGGTTTGGGTTTTATTAAATCCCCGTTCCTTGCTGGACTGGGGACAGCTATTGCAATCCTGGGTCAGGTTTTTTGAGCAATTTTTTGAGCAATGATGTAAACGT
>DATNOY010000660.1:0-6811 GCA_036703495.1 Coleofasciculaceae cyanobacterium | reverse complement strand
TCAAAAAGCAACGCGCCAACTGGAAAAACCCCATCAATTCAAACACCTGCGCCACAGGCTAGCTCAGTTGATGACCATTGAACGGGAACGGCAACTTAAAGCAGCTGTGGATTTATAAGAGGGAGTAGGTTGCAATGGCAGTTAAAGAGCGAGTTGGCTTAGTTGTCAGCGACAAAATGGAAAAAACTGTGGTGGTTGCCATAGAAAACCGAGCACCGCATCCTAAGTACCGCAAGATCATGGTGCGAACCAAACGGTACAAGGTGCATGACGAAAATAACCAATGTAAGGTGGGCGATCGCGTTCGCATTCAGGAAACTCGACCTCTCAGCCGCACCAAGCGTTGGGCTGTGATCGAAATCCTTAATAATGCCCCCAGTGTGTAAATGTTTAAGGTTTAGATAACTAGGGAGGCTAACGATGATTCAACAAGAAACCTACCTGAATGTGGCAGATAACAGCGGCGCTCGAAAGCTAATGTGCATTCGAGTTTTGGGCGGAAACCGCCGCTATGCCGGGGTGGGAGATGTCATTATTGCGGTTGTAAAAGACGCAATTCCTAACATGGCAGTTAAAAAGTCTGATGTTGTGCGGGCGGTTATTGTTCGCACTAAAAAAGGTCTGCGGCGCGACAGCGGTATGAGTATTCGGTTTGATGACAATGCAGCTGTAATCATCAATGCGGAAGGCAATCCTAAAGGTACGCGCGTTTTCGGCCCCGTTGCTCGCGAGTTACGCGATAAAAACTTCACCAAGATCGTTTCTCTGGCTCCGGAGGTGCTGTAATGGCTAAACCAACGAAAGTACGGCACAAGGTGCACGTCAAAAAAGGCGACACTGTTCAGGTGATTTCAGGAAGCGATAAAGGCAAAATCGGTGAAGTCCTGCGGGTATTGCCTGAAATTAGTAAAGTCATCATCCAAGGGGTTAACGTCAAAACGAAGCACGTTAAGCCGCAACAAGAAGGTGAATCGGGTCAAATCACAACGGTTGAAGCTCCAATTCATACCTCGAACGTGATGCTTTACTCCACTAAGGAAAAAGTGGCTAGCCGCATTTGCTACACCATCAATTCAGAGGGGCGCAAAGTGCGGATGCTCAAGAAAACTGGGGAAATTATTGACTAGCTGAGCTATCTAACAGTCAACAAGTTCTCAAAGGTTGAGCCCTGACCAAGACCAGGGGTTTACTACAGGTAAGTACTATGGCAGAGATTAGATTGAAGAAGCTTTATCTGGAACAAGTGGTTCCAAAGCTGACCGAGCAGTTCAATTACAGTAACGTTCATCAAGTGCCTAGGCTGGTGAAAGTTACGGTTAACCGAGGGTTGGGTGAGGCTGCCCAAAATGCTAAAGCATTAGAAGCCTCTCTAGGAGAGATTGCTTTGATTACAGGACAGAAACCCGTTGTAACCCGGGCAAAGAAGGCGATCGCGGGATTCAAAATCCGTAAGGGCATGCCGGTTGGGACAATGGTAACGCTGCGATCTGATCGAATGTATGCCTTTCTCGATCGCTTCATGAACTTGGCATTGCCCCGGATTCGCGACTTCCGGGGGGTTAGCCCTAAGAGTTTTGATGGGCGAGGCAACTATACGCTGGGCGTTCGGGAACAGCTCATTTTTCCCGAAGTTGAATACGACAGAATCGATCAGATTCGCGGTATGGACATTTCAATTATCACCACTGCTAACACCGATGAAGAGGGTCGCGCCTTACTGAAAGAGTTGGGAATGCCCTTCCGGGATAATTAAGGCAGTTTCATCCAAGAGGGAACTATGGCGGCTAACGATACTATTGCAGACATGCTGACGCGCATCCGGAATGCAACCTTGGCGCGGCATCAGACGACGGAAGTCCCATCTACTAAGATGACTCGCAGTATTGCTAAAGTGCTGCGTGATGAGGGCTTCATCCTGGATTATTCCGAAAAAGAGGAAGGAGTTAAGCGGATTCTGGTTATTTCCCTTAAATACAAGGGAAAAGGCCGGCGTCCAATTATTACTGCGCTGAAGCGAGTCAGCAAGCCGGGTTTAAGAGTGTACTCAAACCGGAAGGAACTCCCAAGAGTATTGGGTGGAATTGGCATTGCTATTATTTCTACCTCTAGCGGCATCATGACCGATCGAGATGCCAGGAAACAAGGACTAGGAGGAGAAGTACTCTGCTACATCTGGTAAACCTAAACCTAGGTAGCTAGACAATTGCAATTGTGCTCTGGAGAAATCATCATGTCTCGTATTGGTAAGCGCCCAATTTCTATCCCCCAAAAAGTAACGATTTCAATTTCTGGACAGGACGTCGAGGTTAAAGGTCCCAAGGGAGAACTTGCCCGGACGTTGCCCTCTGAAGTGGAAATTGTTCAAGAAGGGGAAACTCTTTTAGTGAATCGCCGCAATGATTCTCGTGTGGCTCGTCAGCGTCATGGGCTTTGCCGCACCCTGGTATCCAATATGGTGGAAGGCGTATCTCAAGGATTCCAGAAACGGTTGGAAATCCAAGGGGTAGGGTATCGTGCCCAAGTTCAAGGACGAAATCTGATTCTGAACGTTGGATATAGTAATCCTGTGCAGATTGAACCGCCAGACGGCATCCAGGTTGCTGTAGAGAACAACACAAACGTAGTTGTTACTGGAATTAATAAGGAGCTAGTCGGTAATACGGCAGCTAAAATTCGCTCCGTTCGTCCGCCGGAGCCTTACAAGGGTAAGGGAATTCGTTACGCGGGTGAAGTGGTTAGACGTAAGGCAGGTAAGGCAGGTAAGAAGTAAATGCAATTTACTCGTAAGGAAGCGACCCATCGTCGTCATAGCCGGATTCGACGTAAAGTTGAGGGAACGACTGAACGTCCCCGTTTAGCTGTTTTTCGCTCCAATCAACATATCTATGCTCAGCTGATTGATGACACTCAGCATCACACTATTGCTTCAGCATCTACCTTGGAGGCTGATCTTCGTTCAGAATTGGCTTCTGGAGGGAACTGCGACGCCTCTGCTCAGGTCGGCAAGCTGATTGCTGAGCGAGCTATTGCTAAAGGAATTCAGCAGGTTGTTTTTGATCGCGGAGGCAACCTTTATCATGGTCGCGTCAAAGCCTTGGCAGATGCTGCCAGAGAAGGCGGCCTCAACTTCTAAGACCCCAGTCGCAGATTCAAGGAAGAATTAGAAATGGCAAATCGTCGTAAAAATACTCGTGCCAAGGAAAAAGAAACAGACTGGCAGGAGCGGGTTGTTCAAATCCGCCGGGTTACCAAGGTTGTTAAAGGGGGTAAAAAGCTCAGTTTTCGGGCAATTGTTGTTGTCGGTAATGAGCGAGGACAGGTTGGCGTGGGTGTGGGCAAAGCCAGTGATGTAATTGGCGCAGTACGCAAAGGTGTTGCGGATGGCAAAAAGCATCTGGTTGAAGTACCCCTGACAAAGTCCAACTCAATTCCTCACCCTGTCAATGGCATTGGTGGGGGTGCTAAGGTGATGATGCGCCCAGCCGCACCAGGTACGGGGGTAATTGCAGGTGGAGCGGTGCGGACAGTTCTAGAGCTTGCAGGTGTTCGCAATATTCTGGCCAAACAGCTGGGTTCTGGTAATCCGCTAAACAATGCTCGGGCTGCGGCAAATGCCTTGTCTTCCTTGCGGACTTTTTCGGAAGTGGCCGAAGAACGTGGTATTCCCCTCGAGAATCTTTACACTTGATTTAACTTTTTGGTGAGCTAGTTATGAGATTAGAAGACGCTTTACCTCAAGCAGGTTCTCAAAAACGCCGTCGGCGTGTTGGGCGTGGTATTGCTGCCGGACAAGGGGCAAGCTGCGGTTTTGGGATGCGGGGACAAAAGTCTCGCTCGGGTAGCGGCACCCGGCCCGGTTTCGAAGGAGGACAAATGCCTCTCTATCGCCGGATTCCCAAGTTGAAGCACTTTCCGCTGATTAATCGTCAAGCTTACACAATCATTAATGTGGATGACTTGGCGGGTCTAGCTGCCAACACGGAAGTCAATCTGGCCTCATTGATAGAAGTGGGAATTGTTACAACAGACGATGGTCCTTTGAAAGTCTTGGGTGATGGTGAATTGTCTGTTGCCCTAAAGGTTCAAGCCTCTGCGTTCACTACGTCCGCTCGTTCTAAGATCGAGGCTGCTGGCGGTAGCTGTGAAATTTTAAACTAGGGCTGTTTGATTCTAGAACTTGTTGCAGTGCTGAAACGGTTCATTCCTAGTATTAGTTGTGATAAGTTGGTTCGGGAATTTACACTAGTAGTTAGGGTGTTGAATGTTGCTGCACTTGTAAATGCTGTGTAATTTCCGCTACGCAAGAGGTATAGCTTATGGTTGTAAACCGAGATAAAGCTCCAACAGCTCAAGAAACCTTCATACAAATGGCTCAAGCAGCTGGACTGAGAGGTCGGCTGCTTGTCACTATTGGGATGTTGATTTTGATCCGTCTTGGGATCCGCATTCCTGTCCCTGGAATTGACCGGGCAGCATTCCAGCAGGCAGTTCAAGGCGGTGCTTTGGGAAGTGTAGTTGGATTAATTGATACGTTTGCTGGCGGCGGTTTGTCTGCCTTAGGAATTTTTGCATTAGGCATCATCCCCTTCATCAATGCTTCTATCATCATGCAGTTGATGACTAAGGCGCTTCCTAGCCTAGAGGATCTGCAGAAGAATGAAGGAGAAGCAGGTCGGCGGAAAATTTCTCAAATTACCCGCTACATCGCTGCAGGATGGGCCGTGATCCAAGGCACTGGCTTGGCTTTGTTTGTGAATGCCTACGCCGAAAACCCAGGACCTGTTTTCATCGTTGAAACAGTCTTGGCCCTTACTGCAGGGGCGATGTTCGTAATGTGGGTTGGCGAATTGATCACGGAACGGGGAATTGGTAATGGCGCTTCTTTAATTATCTTCCTCAGCATCGTGTCTACTTTGCCTCGATCGCTGGGTAGCACAATTGAGCTAGCTCAAAGCGGCGATCGCAGCATTGTGAGCGGAGTCATCCTCCTGTCCTTGGTGTTTTTAGCCATGATCGTCGGTATCGTCTTTGTCCAAGAAGGGACTCGCCGGATTCCGATCATTTCGGCGCGCCGTCAGGTGGGTCGGCGGATGTACCTGGAGAAGAGCAGCTATCTGCCCTTACGCCTTAACCAAGGGGGAGTGATGCCCATCATTTTTACCTATGCAGTACTTTCTCTTCCCTTTTTCTTATTGCAAGTGCTTCCAGATAATCCGGTAGTAGCACAGGCAATCAAGTACCTGAGTCCTGGCAGCTGGGCTTACATCATCCTCTACTTAGTGCTGATTCTCTTTTTCAGCTACTTCTATACATCCCTATTTGTTGATCCGGTTGAACTATCTCAGAACTTGAAGAAGATGGGTTCCAGTATTCCAGGTATTCGTCCTGGTAAAGCTACCAGTGAATACATTGAACGAGTTCTGAACCACCTGACGTTCTTGGGCGCTATCTTCTTGGGTCTAGTAGCAATTATTCCAACAGCTGTTGAGGGTGCCACTAATGTGACCACCTTCCAAAGATTGGGAGCGACTTCTCTTTTGATCCTTGTGGGCGTAGCCATCGATACGGCAAAACAGATCCAGACTTATGTGATCTCTCAGCGCTATGAAGGAATGGTAAAACAGTAGTGACAAGATTAATTTTTTTGGGTCCTCCAGGGGCTGGTAAGGGCACGCAAGCGCAAGCTATTGCTCAAGAACATGATATTCCTCATGTTTCTACAGGTGACATCCTTCGTAGCGCGGTTGCTAACCAGACAGCCTTAGGGCTAAAAGCGCAATCTTATATGGATGCGGGTGAGCTTGTTCCTGATCAGTTGATTCTAGATTTGGTGCGCGATCGCCTGAGCCATGAAGATGTCAAAACCGGTTGGATTTTAGATGGTTTTCCTCGCACAGCAACGCAGGCCACCTTCCTAGATGCTTTGCTAGCGGAAATTCACCAGTCCTGTGACTATGTCATCAATTTTGATGTCCCTGATGATGTTCTTGTCGCCCGTCTTTTGAGTCGAGGTCGAAAAGATGATGTGGAAGAGGTGATTCGCAACCGGTTAAAGGTCTATCGAGATCAGACTGCCCCGCTGATCGCCTTTTATAGCGATCGCCAGCAGCTAGTTTCAATCGATGGTGACCAAGAGATTGAAGAGATTGCCTCAAAGCTGAGGCAACTGATTAAACCGGATGCCTCAGAGTAAATCACTAAGCTGTGCTGGACTAAGTAGGGTGATGAATCAAACTGTGACCAGATAGATTTTCTCTGCTAGTTTTCGTAAACATTTGTTAGGCTGAGATTGAACTTATAAAATCTTGGCTTTCACAAAGCCGACAATATATCCCAATTTATTTTCTGATTCAGAGTTCACACGACAGGAGACTGACGCTTTGTCCAAGCAAGATTTGATTGAAATGGAAGGAACCGTCACAGATTCATTGCCTAACGCTATGTTCAGGGTGGATCTTGACAACGGTTTTAATGTTTTGGCACACATCTCGGGCAAGATCCGGCGTAACTACATTAAAATTCTGCCGGGCGATCGGGTCAAGGTTGAGCTAACCCCTTACGATTTAACGAAAGGTAGAATTACTTACCGCCTCCGCAACGCTAAAAAGTAAACCTGTCTAGTGCAAACGGATAGCTAGTAGTCTTGACTAAAAGCTTCCTGGCTAACTGGTTATGCTTATATTTCTCTGTCCTTTGAGGATGGTTGCACAGTAGGCTAAATAATTAAAAGCTTGAGCAAGAGAAAATAGCAGCTCTTCAGTTGAAAAAATCTTGACATAGTTATTAAAAATTGATATGATGTCAGTTTTGT